>JBCCFC010000778.1:0-6650 GCA_039029935.1 Chloroflexota bacterium | reverse complement strand
CATCGCCCGACGAAATCGTACCCCGATTGCCGATGCTGTCGCCATGCTCGACTGTGCCAGCCAACACATAGGTGATCGTTTCGATGCCGCGATGTGGATGCCAAGGGAACCCTGCGATGTAATCCTCTGGACGTTCATTACGGAAATCATCCAGTAGTAAAAACGGATCAAATTCAGATGGCTCACCAAAGCCAAAGGCACGGTTGAGATGCACCCCGGCTCCCTCGATAGCTGCCTGAGATTTTGTATGTTTCCGAACAGGACGTATGGACATTGTGACTCTCCCTATTGTCAATTATGTTTAGGTCTAAACTATTGGCTAAAAAAATATCAAATTCTCACAATAGATTTGTTAAAAAATAAACCTCATGGGATTGCAAATCCCATGCTATTATAGAAAACCTGTTGAAACAGGTTGTTCAATGGACTACGGCATACTTTAGTATGCTTTCTGTAATAGACACCGAATTGTATTCGGTGGTGTTTGTTATTTTCAAACAACTCTAATAATGTATTTTCGTTTTTGTGAAGTCTATATCAAAAAGTTTAGCTCTAAACTTTAACTCAAAAAAATATAAAAACTTACTCGATATTCTGCTCTAATTTACGTAAAATCTTTGTGAGTTGCGCAACCTCATCCGGTGTGAGGGTCGCAAACATCTTAAACAGACGTGCATCGTGTTCGGGTGTAATACGGCTAATCATGGCCCAGCCACTCTCGGTCAAATATAAACAGTTGGTGCGCCCCTCTTTGCAACGCAAGACCAACCCACTCTTTTGGAGCCGATCTAACAACTGCGTGATATTGCCCTTGGTCACGGTCATGCGTTCCGCATACACCTGCTGCGTTTGCCCTTCATCCATTGCAATCGCACCCAACAGATCGAATTGCGGTCGGGTTAGTCCAGCATCTATAAACGATGGGCTGATATAGCCAACCCCCCTTTTGGCGATACGCAACAGACGATACCACACCAAAAAGCGCGGATTGCGTTTACGTTGATGCATATCACTTAAACTTTCATTCATGAAGATAGTTTAGCACTAAACTGTTTTTGTGTCAATACCCAAAATTGGAGAGTTATTCGGTCATGCTACCAACCCTTCGACGCCTCTCCTTTGAACAGCTTTCTAACAGTTTCAAACAGCAATTGTCATGCTATACTGAAATCAGACAAACGATTTCAAAAAGTTCAAAAAGGTAGGAAAGTTCAAATGACAGTATCAAATTTCACAAGCACAATCAAATTAACAGCAATCGCAATCATTATCATCCTGACACAGGTTTTCGGCGCAACAGCCGCCTTCGCCAACAGCGATGCAACAAGCTTCGTCAGCGGCACAATCTGGGCAGATGAGAATGGCAACAACGTACAGGAACTGAACGAAGTTGCACTGCCAAATGCCACAGTTTTCATGCAGAACTTGGAAACACGTGAAGTCTTCACGACAACAAGCGATGCCAACGGCGTTTACATGATGAACGAAGTTCCATTCGGACGCTATGCAGTGTGGGCCGAGACAGCAGAGACCATGACCGACACACACGTCGTTGAGGTTAGCGAATTGGGTGGCGCAGCGGCTTTCGACTTTGGTGTTAGCACAGCAGACGCTGACTTGGAAATGAACGAATATCCAGCGCAGACTTTCACCACGTTCTTGCCACTGGTACAGAACTAATACGGTAACAAACTTCTGACTTTCCTACTGAACTGAATCAACTGTCTTACAAGAGACCTGCCATCTGGCAGGTCTCTTGTATTTATGGAGATGTCACCTACAGGGAATTAAGTTTACGCGCTCTCAGTCCAAATCCGTAATTGCTGGTTTTGAAGTCGTTGGTGTGCGCCAGACAACACCGTACCCTTGTAACCGGCGTTGTTCTCATCTAAACAAACAATGGCTTCTTCATCATGTAAATGCTGCACTTCCAAGACCGTATAGTTTCTTTGATAGAGCCACTCTCTGTTCTCGACTGAATACAGGTCTGTATTGGGTGGTCTGTCATCGGTGAATGCAAAGAAATACAGTGTAAATTCATAGTCATCTACGGGCTGAATCGAAAGTGGAACCATTCCCCAGCGCTCGCAAGTATCCTGAACGGCTCCGATATCTACCGTTCTAAGCGTCAGCAAATTCAAGCACGCTCCGCCACCTAAAAGACGGTTGTCAAGTTGCTCCTCTGGCCGATTACCCTGAAACCAGTGTTCGATAAGCTCGATTGTAAACCCTTGAGGGTCTCTAAAGTGAGCGAGATACCCGATGTCCTTGAATTGGTGAGGAGGGTCGACAGCCACACCCCGTTCTATCAATTGCTGGCAGGCTAGCTCGATATTTGGCACGGCAAGAGCGATTTTCCAGTAAAGGTCAGTTGGCGATGGCTGATACGAGGCGTCAGTCGGTAGAAAGAGCAGTCGAGCCTCCTGTTCGCCATAACCGACACTGCCATCCTCATGGATAGGCATGCTGAGAGTCTCCGAATAAAACTTCTGCTGCGCCTTTGGATTCCGACTGCGTAACAATATCCTTGAAATTTTGGTCATGGACGAACATCCTTGTTTGTGATAGACGAGGCGTGCCGACTAACCATAGGCTGAATGATTCCCTAGCATGGTAATCGGCAACCCTAAATTGTGTTATCGTACCCAAATTCTATAGACTTTTATTGTTTTGGCAAATCAGATTTAAAACGTCACCGCCAAAAACTGCGCCACCAAACCGATGTCTTCAATCTGGCAGGTCTCTTGATTTTGGACACAATTTACTCTTCATACGTGCATGTCCAGTTCATCATGTTCCTGCATTGCTGGTGAATGGCACTCTGCGTCCTCAATCTATCTACAATGCATGATCTTTCACAACTCATGACTGGAGCATCGTTGCTCGCACCAACGTCGAGCGTATTGCCACTCTGCGAGCCCCTGACATCTGTCATGGGTCCCCATGCACAAAAACATAGTCCACTCATTATTGTACGCACTAGCCCATGCGCAGAAAAGGGAGTAGACTACGAGTATTGTAGATTCGCAACTATAGTGTAAATACGAACAATGCAACGGATAGTGCAATCCATAAGGACGGGTTTTGACATGAAACGTATTTGGTTTTTGATGCTGGTATTGTGGCTTAGTTTGGGTCAGGTACACACCGCCTCTGCACATGGTGTCGAAGCAGGGCAGATGAGCATCCTCATTGACGACATGAATGCTGGTATATTGGTTGCACCCTACGCCGGTGCGTTCCCCTTTGCGGACGATAATGGCGATGGGCTGTTGTCCGCAGCCGAGATTGACAAACATCAGGATGCGATCCATGCCTTTATTCAGGAGCGGGTGGTGCTACGGAATGAGGCGGGGACAGCCGCGACCATGCTGAATATAGATGTGGCTGTGCCTGATAATGAGGTCTTGGGTATCGTGGACAACGTGCCAGTTAGTTTTGTGCATATTTCCGCGTTGGCTGTGTGGCCGACTGCACCAAAGAGTATTGAGGTTGAGTA
This sequence comes from Chloroflexota bacterium, assembly GCA_039029935.1. Classification (GTDB taxonomy): domain Bacteria; phylum Chloroflexota; class Anaerolineae; order Caldilineales; family Caldilineaceae. The sequence continues at coordinate 3,151 of JBCCFC010000778.1, read as the reverse complement.
TACCCTATTTGGTTCGGATGAAGAGAGCATCGACTTCTTGATGCGAGATAAAGCAACGGATGAGATCATTGAAGGAAATTTTAATTCAGAGCAAACCACCATTCGTTTACGTGGCGAAGGGGTGCCTACAGCATCAGGCAACGCCATCTGGCTTTCGGGCGTTGAGCATGTCTTAACTGGCTATGACCACATTCTCTTTGTCTTGGCAATGGTGTTGGCAACCACTGGACTACGCCAACTTCTTGGACCATTGACCGCCTTTACGTTAGCACACACCGTCACGCTGGCGGCAGTTGCCTTTGGCTTTGAGCCACCCGTTCCTGCATGGCTAATCGAGGCAACCATTGCAGCCTCAATTACCATTGTCGCAGGGATTTATCTCTTCGATATCACGGTCGATGTTTGGTGGATGGCGGCATTGCTGGGACTCGTTCATGGGCTTGGATTTGGGCAAGCCATGACCGCCTCGCTGGGTAGCCTGCAACAGTGGGGTTCCGCCTTGATTGCCATAACGGTCGGTGTCGAGTTGACTCATCTTTCCATTGCGCTACTTGGGTTTGTGGCGTTATGGCTCGCCAGTAAATCACGATATCACGTTGCGATTCGCAATGCCGCCAGCATCGCCATTTTCTGTATCGGTTTGTACTGGGCACTAGAGCGTATTCCATTCTAATTGGCAAGCAGGTATTCAGCAGTCGGTACTCTGGCACTGAATACTGACTACTGAATACCTCCATACTACTTAAGTTTACACCAATGATGGACTGAACATTATCGCTATTTTGAATCTTCATGTGACTCTTGTACAATAACCGCTGTTTTCGGTCAATTTTTATTCGATGGCATAAACCAGAAATTTCAACAGACAACAGTAGAACCATGTAACCTATGACAACCAACTTTTCTCAAACCGCAGCTTATATTTGGTCTCTGGCTGACTTGTTGCGCGGTGACTTTAAACAATCGCAATATGGACGGGTGATTCTGCCCTTTACGATTCTGCGCCGCTTGGAGTGTGTGTTGGCAAAGAGCAAGCCCCGGGTGCTGGCACAGGCCGAAACACTTCAGTTCATGCCCGCGCTGGGAGCGGACGCGCGCTAAAAGCTGCTGCTGCGGGCCGCGGGCATTCCTTCTACAACACATCGCCTATGGATCTCTCCAAGCTGGGCAGTGCGGACATCAAGAGCAATCTGGACAACTACGTGGATAACTTCTCCACCGACGCACGGGAGATTTTCGAGCACTTTAAGTTTGCCGAGTTTGTGGCCCAGCTTGATGAAGCCAACCTGCTCTTCCAGATTGTGCAGAAGGTGGCTACGATGGATCTGAATCCCGAGGTCATCTCAGCGCATGATATGGGGCTGGTCTTTGAGGAGCTGATTCGCCGCTTTGCCGAAAGCTCCAACGAGACCGCAGGTTAGCACTTTACGCCCGCGACATCGTGCATCTGACCACGTCGCTGGTCTTTATGGAGGATGACGAGGCCCTGACCGACAAAGGCATCATCCGCACCATCTATGATCCCACTGCGGGGACGGGTGGCTTTCTCTCCAGTGGCATGGAGTATGTCCACGAGCTGAACCCCAAGGCTGTCATGGATTACGCCGTCAGCAGAGCCAGAAATCTACAATTTCATACAGACGAAAGCGATTGGATTGGGCGGGACGGTCTTTTCGATAAATGGAATTGAAGATCATGTCCATGTGGTGACAGCAATACCGCCACGAATTGCTGTTTCAACATTTGTTGGACAGATCAAAGGTGTGGCAACGGCTAAATATAATAAAGAGCGTAGCGATGAGGATAAAATTTACTGGCAGAATGAATACGGGATTTTTTCCTTTGATCGCAAGCGCTTGCCCAATGTTATTGCCTATGTCGAAAATCAAAAACAGCATCATGCAGACCAGCAGCTAATTCCTATCCTTGAACGGACTGATGATGGCGGCGTCAAAATGATCCGTGAGACAGGTGGCTGGTATGCAACAAATCAAGATCAATGGTGGACGGAAATGTTTTCACTCGGCGATCCATTATAAACGCCCCACCTAAAGCGGGCTTTAGCCTGCGTTGTTTTGTAGACCGATGGCTTCAGCCTCGGACGGCTCTCGCAGCTCATTGCGCAGCTAAATGAGCTCTTTGATACGGAGGGTCTGACGGACACCGATCTCATCAACTACGCCCACACCACCGCTGATAAGGTCCGCGAGAACGAGCGCGTCATGAGCGAAGTCACCAACAACGCACCCGCCCAAGCCATGCTCGGCAACTACCCGGATGCGGTCGACGATGCCGTCATTGACGCCAACGAAGCCAACAGCCACCAGATGATGCAATAACTGAACAGCAAAACCGTGCAGGAAAGGTTCCAGCAATTGGTGCTGGAGATTTTGCAGGGCGGGCAGGGGGAGCTGTGATAAACGTACGTTGACGTACTAAGGAAAACCTTCTTGCTAACTAAATCAGTCGAAAACGTGTAAACGCCAAATTCTTGAAAATACTGTTTGGATGTTGCTGGAACTTGGGCATGTTTCTGTTTGAGAATTTCGGAGAAAATATCGATATCCAATAAGGTTTTGTTCATAGGATGTCACGCGCTGTCCTCGTTGCTCGTGCTTGCATGGCCTCCTCCATAATCTGATCAATGAAATCAGGCTCATCTTGGAATTGTTGTGTAACCATTTGCTAAAGCGTCCTACAAATCCCATCAATGCCAGATCATAAATGAAACCAGCGCCACGCTATTATCGGTGTCACCACGGTTTCGGCCAAAAAGTACCATCATTCGTCCCGAAAATCCATTCCATCAAACGCTGCTCAATGCTACACTTGCTCTGTGGTAAGGACACGTTGACTTTGGCTTTAGTCGCTGCGAAATGTAGACCGATGAGACGACTCTGGCGTTGTGTGCCAATAGGTAAAGACGCCAGTGAGATCAGTGGTGTCAAGCAGATTGTCAGCAGCCACCTCGTCCGCTTTGTACGGAAAGTCTTGTCATATCTATTTCTTCACATTTACTAATGCCGCGAAACAGACCAGATATTCTTTCTGTACAAAGCGGACGAGGTGGCTGCTGACAATCTGCTTGACACCACTGATCTCACTGGCGTCTTTACCTATTGGCACACAACGCCAGAGTCGTCTCATCGGT
>JBCCFC010000777.1:0-6653 GCA_039029935.1 Chloroflexota bacterium | reverse complement strand
CCAAATTAACTACTTGAATCAGAGCGACTATAACTTCTGGGGCTATACTCCATAGAAGCACACCATCTTGGTAGACTTCCACACGGCATCACCTCCTTTCACAATTATAATAGCATAAACTGTGAATCTTGTTTGTTTAGCGTTAAGCGGGATAGTCCTAATCAATATGGGTAAGAAGTGAGTTCTTCTCTTATTATATTTGTTGGAATTGACATCGCGCTTCCAGAGGTAGCCGTTCCAAATGCCACAATAATTGTTATGTTGTTATGTAAAAAAATACCTGCTCCTTTTACTGTGCTTATACACACTGAGGCAACCTCAATTCCACTTTAATCTTCTCTTAGCTAGGAAAACTGCCTAAGAAACCTGTCAAAGTTGACAGGTTTGGCCTTGAATCGCAATCAGTTTAGATATCGATTTTACCAAGTTGGTCGGCAGGTTGATGTGTTTTGTAATGTAAGTCACAAATTGAGAAAGATGTTGAGTGTGGATTGTGTTTAGTTGGTCACATAGGCGTGATTGGCTGCTCGGTGACTAGTTCTGTAGTTGGTATGGTGTGACACAACATTATCCAAAGCAATATAAAATTGCATATAATAGCTATTTGTGGGCATACCAAAATCGCCATCACCATCTGGTGGTCCAGCGTCAATATCCACAATTGCCCTATACGCGTTTATCCGCGCCCGTCCGCGTCCCATCACCCCCACACCATCACACCCCCCACACTGTCACATCCACAACGCCAAATACCTGGGATAGTCTTGACGCGCAATGTCCAGCAGGTGATGCAGTTTATCGCTGTGTTCGGCCTCTTCGAGGATGTTGTGCCACATGGCTTGGGCGGTGCCGTTGAGGGTGATGCGGGTGTGGTCAATGCCGGCGTCGGCCAGCAGGGGGCGGATGTCGTCTAGGGTGGGGTAGAGCTGGGCGAGGTGGTGGCGTAGGTGGCGCTGTTGGTTGTAGCTAGCATCATACCTGCGCCGGGGGTAGAGGGCGTCGTTGAGGAGGGATTGGACATCGACTTCATCGACGCTTTTGTCGCAGATGATGGTGGTGCGTTGTTTGTCGAGATAGCGTTGGATGATTTTGTGGCGGTAGAAGTGGGGGCTGTTGCTGGTGATGCATTCTGGGCAGTTGCAGGGGAGCATCTCGTCGATGACCAAGTTGTTGAAGGTGTCGTGGATTTCTTCCCATGTTTTGCGGATAATGTCCAGAAAGCGTTTTTGCTCGGGGCCTTCGAGCCGGATGGTGATCTTGCGTTTGAAATACTCTTCTTGGACAATGGCGCGCGTGTCGCCATAGGCAAGCAGGACACCGTGACGCCAGTGGATGGGTTGGCTGCTGCTACCCTGATAGATGTCCTGGTGTCGTTTGACAATGAAGCGGGTGAACATGCCTTTGGGCATGAAGTCGTAGCGATATTCAAAGCGCAGGTTGCGGGCTGGTGTGCCTGCCTGTCTATCTGCCTGTCTATCACCCCAGGGGTAATCCATGCGGTCAACGGGGAGCAGGGCGGGGGCGAGGTAGCCGCCTGTGGGCAGGTCGTAGCAGATTTCAAATTTGCGGTTGCGCATGAGGGCGAGCAGTTCGTGGCGGCGTTCACGGTATTTGGGCGCAGACCAGATGTGGTTGAGGTCGTCGTTGTCAAAGCGGCCTTGGTTGGCGATGACGGTTTTGTCGTCCAGCACGGCATAGACCCCGTCTGTGACCCATTCAAAGTTGAGGACGACGAGGTCGCCGAGGTCAAAGTCGTGGCGATAGTGGAGCATGACGCCGATGTCGTGGAAGTAGTCGCTGAGAAAGTTGGCGCGTTCTTCGTCCATGTTGTGTTCGGCGCAGAGGTCGAGGTAGTCTGTGCGTGAGATGTAGTCTTTGCCGTCGCTGCGCAGCCGTCCGAGGTCGGTGCGGATGTCGATCCAGACCTTGGGCAGGGCTTCGCCCACATGTGCCAGTAGGGCTTTGTCGGTGAGGATGCGCCCTATCTCGCTGCGTAGCTCGGCAATGGTGCGGCGATGGTGGGGGTCGGGGTGACAGCTCACACGCAGCGGGTAGGGGTGGACAATGGTGGGGAAGACATCCTGATATTCGGCCACAGGCAGGTCACGCGTGGGCTGGTCACATTTGTTCAAGACCACCAAGATGGGGCTGCGGTCGCCCAGAAGCTGGATGATGTTAAACCAATAGTAGAAATCATCGTGCTTGTCCTCCTTGCGAGACTCGGCCACCAGCAGATAGAGCGAGCGTTTGGTGAGGAAAAACTGATGCGTGGCGTGGTAAATCTCCTGCCCGCCAAAATCCCAGATGTTGACACGGAAATCCTTCTCAATGCCCAATTCCTCCTTGGGCAGGGTCCATGTGTGGATGTCAATGCCCTCGGTGCTCTGCTCATCCTCCAGCACATAGTCGTCGATGGTGAGCGACTTTGCCAGCGACGTTTTGCCGACGCGTCCCTCGCCGACGAGTAGGAGCTTGATTTCGTAGAGCTTGTCGTGGTTGGCGTTGTATTCGGTGAAGTAGTTGCGGATGGCCTCGATGCCCTGCTCGGCCACCTCTTGGGGGGGGTGTTTGAGTTGATTGTTATCCAGCCACAGTGTTTGTAAATTGTGGAGTTGGGCAAGGGCATCGGGCAGGGTGCTGAGTTGATTGTCACTTAGGAACAGGTACTGTAACTTATGGAGTTGGGGTATGGCTTCGGGCAGGGTGTTGAGTTGATTGTAACTCAGGTTCAGGATTCGTAAATTGTGGAGTTGGGGTATGGCTTCGGGCAGGGTGCTGAGTTGATTTCTACTCAGGTCCAGTGATCGTAAATTGTGGAGTTGGGGTATGGCTTCGGGCAGGGTGCTGAGTTGATTGCCACTCAGGAACAGGTCTTGTAAATTGTGGAGTTGGGGTATGGCTTCGGGCAGGGTGCTGAGTCGATTATTATTCAGGTTCAGGATTCGTAAATTGTGGAGTTGGGGTATGGCTTCGGGCAGAGTGCTGAGTTGATTGTTACTCAGGTCCAGGTGTTGTAAATTGTGGAGTTGGGTAATGGATTCGGGCAGGGTGCTGAGTTGATTGTTACTCAGGTCCAGGTGTTGTAAGTTGTGGAGTTGGGCAATGGATTCGGGTAGGGTGCTGAGTCGATTATCATTCAGGTACAGGTCTTGTAAATTGTGGAGGGATGAGATGGCATTGGGCAGGGTGCTGAGTTGATTGGAATGAAGGTCCAGTGTCTCCAAATGCATCAACGTAAAGACCACAGCGGGTATCTCGGTTAACAACCAGCCCGCCAAATGCAGTTCAGGCGACTGCTCATCACGGCATTCACGGACGCGTTGTTCTACTTTGGCGTACAGTTCTGCTCGCAGTTCTGCTGTTAGTTCCCAAGCCATCAATCAACTCCTTTCACACGCATAAACGTTGGCGCGTCAAAATACACCGTTGGTGATTAGTTGATAGTTGATAGTTGAGAGTTCACCGTCACACCATCACACCATCACACCGTCACACCATCCGCGTTCATCCGCGCTCGTCGGCGTCCCCAATCCATTGCCGGCGGAATAGTGGCATGGGCTTCCTAGCCCGTTGTGTGCATCCTTCGGGCTGTCACCCGACACTCAGGTAAACAACCTGAGCTACGTGTACACCATCACACCATCACAAGTTCATAGCTCCACCCGCCTCCAAAGCGTTGCAATTGCCGTTCAATCAACGCCGCACCACGCCCAGAGAGAAAGCTCATGTCAAAGGCGGAAACGCCAATCGTCAGGCAGTTGCCTAGGACGCCGAGCAGTTTGGGTAAAGCGTTGACATGGCGTTCCATGCAGACCACACTGCCAGCCCAGGCCATTGCTTGCTCGTGGCTGACGGTGCCGTATTGTTCAGCTCGCAACAATTGTTCCGTCTCCTCGCGTAAATCAAGCTCTGGCGGGCTGACTGGCTGACTGGCTGACAAGCTGACTGCCTGACCATCTGACCCGTTGGCTAACTCCTCGTCTGACCCACTCACAGGCTCGCTGACGGGCTGAAACGCTGTTTGCTGACCCGTTGACCCGTTGACAGGCGGAAAATAGCCGTGTGGCTCGTCGTAGTCGTTTTTGATGGCGTTGCAGAGCCAGCCGGCTGTGTTTTGGATTGTGCGTTGCTTCATGCTGAATTCGAGGTAGTGGATTTTTTGCAGCAGGTAGGCCGCGTCGTATTGCTGGCGATATTTGGCGATCATGTGGGTGGAGACGCCGTAGCGGTCGAGCAGAATCTCAACTTCATCAACTTCATCAACATCATCCACACCAACATCATCAACATCAACATCTGAACATAGAGAAGAAACAACAACAACATCAACAACACGCTCTTCAACACCTGGCTCTTTGTTCATGTTCGTTGTTTGTTTATTTAGTTCTTTGTTCATGTTAGTGTTTAGTCTATGTTCTTTATTATTATGATCCGGATTTTCCGGAAACGGTTGAGCCGTATCCGGTGAAGCCGTATCCGGTTGAGCCGTATCCGGTTGAGCCGTATCCGGTAAACCCGTTTGCGATTCATCCTCCACAAAAAGCGGTTCTTCATAGACAAGGATTTCGTAGCCTTGGAAGCGGCCTTTGTTGCGGATGGGTACACGCTCAAAATAGCCAAAGTGGATCAGTTCGTTGACAATGCGATAGTTGCAGTCGCGCCCGGCGGGGCTGGCGTTGATGAGGTCTGTCATCTGGACTTCCCAATCGTTGGGCTTTGCCAGCACATAGGCTAAAATACCCCTGGCTTCCCAACTCAGTCGGTCATCTTCCAACGTTGCTCTGCGCACCTGGGCGTAGGGATTTTCTCTCCCTTTGTCCGCGCGTCGAATACGCACATCTTTTGTGCTTTCTTTCTTTTGAGACATCTTTCTTCCTCCATCAAAATTCTATTGTAGGTCATCGCTATCAGCGTGACACCTCTGGGTTTGCCCAAATTTTCGCTGGACACGGATTTGGGCTGGTTGATAGTAGGCATCCTGCCTGTGTGTCGGGCGGGTAGCCCGAAGGTTGCACACGACGGGCAAGGATGCCCATGCCACTATCCAGATTGTTACGCTGGTAACGTGACCTACTTGCTTTTTCACGTCACCCTGTTTTATAATAACGACAGGGGGCACACACCAAAACGGTTGTTTTGGCGTGTGTTGAACGGCTACGTCACGTTGTTAACTTTGGCGAGTATGAAACGTGCGTAGTGTTAAATGAACTTGGTTGATGGTGACTTATGATAGCTGTCAATCATCAGAAAATCGTAGTTGTTTGCGCAACTGCGATTTTTTTATTCTGTATCCTGAGTATCATCTTACACCAAATTTTGCATGTTACCAAGTTGGTAGTTGATAGTGAATAGTGAATAGTGACCTACTGACCACTGACCTACCGACTCACTGACCTACCGACTTACCGACCACCGACCTACCGACTACCGACCACGTTACAACGCCAGTGACAACGCCTGAAGGATGAGGCTGGCGAGGGCGAGGAAAACAGCGATTGCGCCCCAGGGCGAATCATTGGCCTTACCATTACCGCCATCCCCCTCCGGCAGGGTGGCTTCACGCATCAACACCAATTGACCACATTTGAAATACCATCGTTTCATGTTTCTGCTCCTTAAATTAAGCAATCCAACGTTTCACTCGTTCTGAATAATATGCCCACCACGCATAGGCAACCTCATACCGTAGCTGCCAAAGCTCAAAGCGATAGACCTGACGGAAGTTACCCGCGTCAATCGCCTCTGCACACGCCTCTTCAAAGTCAACGGCGATGGCATCGCGCAGGTGTGGCTCTATGGTGGGTGGGTAGAGTGATGTAAGCCTTTGCACTGTTGATTGGGCATATGGCATCCGTGAAGGGATAGATGAGCGGGTAGATTGGCCTTGGGATGAAGTAATTTTTTTTATGAGCAGTGGTTGTCGGCCAAACAATAACCGTCTCACACCCAGTGCAATCATCAGTATCAGAAGCAGAATTGTCAACGTTTGCACCTCTGGATTAAGCGCCAAAATCCATGCTCGAAACTTCGTTATCATTGGCTCTGGTTCAGGTGCGGAGATCAGTACAGACACCAGACCTTGCATTAGCCCTAACATTACTCCTAGCAGCAACACCGCAATCCCCACATCTCTAAGCCGTGACATCTTGCCTTCACCCTCTTGGGCAATGTTCTGCAATGTATCTTGTTCCATCACGCACCCCCCAACACCGGCTCCGGCAATCCAACACCTCGGTCCACAATCTCACGCAGGCGGTTATATTCCGCTGCATAGACAGCCGAGCCAAATTTGGTGATTGTGAAGTACTGGCGGCGGGGGTCGTCATCCTCAATGTCCATCTCGACCTCTTCAATCATGCCATCCTCCAACATGCGGCGCAGGTGGCGGTAGAGTGTGGCGGTGGCAACGGGGCTTTCAATGTCACGCTCAACACGCTTTTTGATGCGATAGCCGTGCAGTTTTTTGCCAATCAGCACATATAAAATCGAAAAGACGATGGGGTTGAGGGGAATCTTGTTCTTTGCATCGTTCATCAGAACCTCTCCTGTTTTTTGTTTCAATCAAGCTGTTTCAATCAATTCCAGCCAATCATGCTAGTCTCACTATGATATAAGTATGTTCGGGTCGATACGGTAAGAGTTTTTCCTTTTTG
>JBCCFC010000776.1:0-6659 GCA_039029935.1 Chloroflexota bacterium | reverse complement strand
GTGGAAGGTGCTGCTGTCAACAAACGATCTAAAGGATGGACCAGTTAATGAGAACTGTGGAAACAATCTACTCTTTGTCGAATCTAGTTGTGGTGGAAGGTGCTGTTGTGGAAGGTGTGGTCGTGGTGAAAGGTGCTGTTGTTGAAGGTGTGGTCGAGGTGGAAGGTGCTGCTGTTGTTGTTGGCGGCGGAAAGGACAGAAAGAATGGACCAGTCAAATAGAACTATGGAAACAATCTAGTCTTCATCAATGCTGTCGGTGCAATTCTCGTGTGGTTGTTGTTGTTGGTTTTCGAATAGGTTGTGGCATCATGTTTGTTGCTCAACTAGAGGAGACGGTCGAAATCGTCAAAAAACTGTGGACCGAATCACCCGCTTCCTATGAAGGAAAATATTATCGCATTGACAACGCCTATTGTGAGCCGCGCCCTGACCCCGTGCCACCGATTTTGATTGGTGGCGGCGGCGAGCAGTTAACGCTTCGTGTAGTTGCCAAACATGCCGATCTGTGGAATATCCCTGGACACAGCTATGATGAATATGCACACAAGCTCAATGTATTGCGACAACATTGCGAGGCTGTTGGACGTGACTATGATGAGATTGAGAAAACGTGGTCGTGTGAAGGGATTGCCATCGCCGAAACCGAGGCCGAAGCACAGGCGATTATAGACGCATCGCCCTATGACAACAACCCGGTGGCGGGCACACCAGCACAAATCACCGAGTTTTTACAGAAATATGTCGATTTGGGTGTGACCTATCTCATCGTGCGGACGCTTGATTTTCCCAATACCAATGGCATGAATCTGTTTATCAATGAAGTCATGCCCAACCTAGAGATTCCAACAGAATGATGGCTACTATAGATACACAAATCGGATTTACGTCAACCGATTATTTTGCGTTTGATCATGCCAGGATTGACCATAATGCGATTCGTTCGCTCCGGGCAGAACGGCAAGCAAGTCTATTTGCACCACATATGCGCAAATATGCCGAAGCCGTCCAGAGTGTACAGGATATCCGCAGCAATCGTTTCGATTTCGCAAACGATGTCATCCAAATCGGTCATCCTAATGAATTACCAGCAGAACAACACCAGCAGCTTTACCAATCACTCCAAACCTTTTGCCCTTGGAAAAAAGGTCCGTTCAATTTCTTCGGTACGCTGATTGATGCTGAATGGCGATCTGATTGGAAATGGCAGCGGATTTTGCCCTATACTCAACCGCTCAATGGGCGCATTGTCGCCGATATTGGCTGTCACAACGGCTATTTCATGTTGCGTATGTTGGAGCAATCCCCCACCCATGTCATTGGCTTTGAACCCGTTGCCAAGCATTTCTGGAACTTTCAACTCATCCAGAACATTGCCCAACAGCCCAATCTCACTTTTGAGCTGTTGGGCGTTGAGCATATGGACCTCTACCCAACTTTTTTTGATACCATCTTCTGTCTGGGCATTCTCTATCACCACACGGACCCTGTGGGTCTACTGCGCAAAATGCATGCTGCACTGGCCCCCAAAGGCGAAATTGTGATTGATTGTCAAGGCATCCCAGGCGACATGCCTGTGGCCTTGACACCGCAACGACGCTACGCCCGTGCCCGCGCCATTTGGTTCTTGCCGACCCAATCTTGTCTTGCGCATTGGATGACACGTGCGGGCTTTACCAATGTGCGTTGTATCTTTGCCGAGCCGCTCTCGACCGAAGAACAGCGGCGCACCGCGTGGGCAGATATCGACAGTTTGGCCGATTTTCTGGACCCTGATGATTCGACGTTGACGGTTGAAGGGTATCCGGCTCCTTGGCGATATTACATGATGGCAAGTAAATAGTAGATTTCTCTACTGTATCGAGCCAATAAACTGTTGAATACCTGATTTTTGCGCTTCTGGAGCGAGTGTCAGCGCGTGTTGCGCTATTTGTTGTGCAAGCTGAGTCTGTCCATCTTGCCAAACCAACTGCGCCAGAGCAAAGGGATAGGTGTAGTTGGTTGGTTCCTCTATGATTAAGGCTTGTAACGTATCAACCATGTTTTGAATCTGAGCTTGATCTCGGTATAGATTGTATAAATTCTTGAGTACTTGTGTATCTTTGGGTGTGAGTGTGCGAATCTCTTCAAGTGTCTCAATCATTTTGCCTTGCTGTCCCAACCCTTGGTAGGCGATAAATGCATGTTTAAGAAACGCCACACGCTCCTCTATAACCGCCGCACTCTGTTCTTGCCCACTCAGGGTCGTGAGTCTCTCTTCTGCCAAGAGAATCACTTGATCGTATTGCTGGCTTTGGGTATACAGCCGAATTAAATTACGCATTGGAAGCAATTCCTCTGGATGTCGTTCTTGATGTCTTAATGCTGCATGAATTGCGCCCTCTATATCACCTATAGTGGAAAGTGCTAACACCAAGTTCTCATCGATCACACTGGCGATTGTGTCTCGTAATGAGTCGGGTATGTCCGCATCTCTGTATACAACCCTTGCATTCAACGCATCCTGAAGTATCACGGACCATTTTTGATGTGCTTCTTGGTTCTCATAAAAATGCGCTAACCTTTGATAGGTCTGCCACTGGAGCGGGTCTAAATCCAGACTGTGCAAATAAGCCATCTCTGCTTCATCCACTCTTTGCAATTTTTCCAGAATGATTGCCTTTTCGTGCCACAAACGGGTGATTGTGGGGGCATAGCGTATGAGTTGCTCATAACGAGCCAGACTGTCAGCCAATAGATGCTGGACTTGTTCTTTATCTCCGCCTAATTTTTCGACCCATTCAGCCCGTTTCTGTTGATTCCGTGCCAACAAAACATGACTTTCAAAGTGGAGTGGGTTCATGTCAATCACCCCTTGTAGCAGGGTATCGGCGTGAGCCAATAGCTCGCCCGAACTAAGCTGACGCCATTGTTCTGGCGACATAGCTAAAAGTGTATCGAGCATTGTTTGCTGTGGATGATAGAGTGATTCAAGCTGTATCGAGGTAGATAGATCGGATGCCGCCTGGTCAACCATCCCCATTAAAAATTGTGCAAATGTGTATTGATAATGCAGATTATGCTGATTTCGTCGAATGGCTTCTTGGAAGTGCGCAATGGTTTGTTCATCGGTTGTGGCCCCTCTTGTCCCGTTATAGAAGACATCCGCTTTGAGTGGTGCAATGTGACGTGGTGAGATGATGAAAATTCCGGCAAGGCTACCAAGAAATAGCATGATAATGAGCGATGCCCACTGATGGAATAGGGGCTTTGGGGATGTATCGTGTGAAACAGTCGGGAAAAGCATTTTCCCCAAAGCATAGAATAGCCCTGCAAAAATCAGCCAGCCCACAACAACCCAACTCAACAGATCAAAAAGATTGGCCTGCTGAAGACGCAACTCGTAGACACTCATGCCTTCCTTGATGGTGAGCCACGTCGCCTGTGTCAGGCTATAGGCCATCCAAATCCCGCCGACTATCAATGCATTGATTGCATAAGTACGAATCCACTGAGCAAGTGCTTGGACTCTTGTCTGTGGGGGATGACTGCCTGAATTTTGTTGTTCAAGGATTTGCTCAAGGTAGATGATCGTAATACTAGCTATCCACGTAAGGACCAAAAGCCAAAATAATGTATCATTTTCGAGCCAAGTTTGTTTCCACACCATGAATCCATCACGGGCATTGCGTTGATTGTGTGTATATACAAACGCCAAGAGTAGAAAAATGAACCCCTGCACCATCGTACTCATGGACCAATGTGGATGAAACCATGAGGATATAGGCTCGGTTTGAACCGCTGTATACTCGATTGAGGATTGCCCGACCCACCGCTGACCCAAAACAAAAACCAGCCCAACAACCAACCAAAAATATAATTGTGTGGTGGTGACAGGTATGCCAAAACTGGTTTCGACAAGGTTTGCTGTTAACAAACTACATAAAATGACCAAGAACGATCCTTGTCCATGCTCATCGCCAGATGCTCTGGTTGTCTGGGAAACGCTGACTTTGGGTTTGTTGATCACGCCAACGTATAGGAGGTAAAGCCCCATGCCGCCAAGTAGACTAAACGGGATTGTTATCCCCGTAAGTGCCCACGTGTCCAAGATAAGTCTGGCTGCGATTGTGGATACCACCATCAGTGTGCCAATCAGACTCATAAACCATATGGTATCGCTTTTGGTGTCAACGAGTGCAAGCCAATGCAATGTCCAATAGAAAAGACTGATATACAAGAGAATATAGGCACTATACCCAAAAAGTCCCAGCGTTACGATAATATCCCATGACACGTTGTGTGCCTTGTCAGGGATTAATGAACGCGGCTCAAATTTGGATAGCTCATTGGGGTAGACTTGGTAATAAAGCGGTCCAATGGTTTGGGGGCCATACCCAATTAAGGGCCGAATCATCCGAAGCCTATCTGTTGGCGTATGCTCTGGCTCGAGTGTATGGTACGATGTTGCGACTGGTTCCAGATATAAATCTGCCATACCCTGCCAAATGCTCAATCGTGTCCTGTCTGTGAATCTTGGACGCTCAATCAATTCGCCCACATAGGGCAAAGCACGAACGTGTGAATAGAGCGGGGATGCATTGATGATGCCCCACGTGATCATCACACCGAGCATGAGACACACCCACGTCACCAAGAGTACGCGCCCTCTACGACCCCCTTGAATAACGCATAACAGAAGACCAAACATGAGCAGTCCACTGAGTAACCCCAACAGCGGGCCTCGGCTATTTGTGATGAGCAAAATCCCAATCTGTAACAAGGCAAGACTGCTATAGAGCAGGAGAGCGATCACAGTAGATAGACGATGCTGTTTGTGACTTTTATGCGTCAATCGGCGTAGCAGTGTGTAGACTCTTTCTGCTGTGATGAAAAATGCAAAGAGGAAATAGGTTGCCAAAAAAATGGGGTTGCTTAAATTCCCACTAATTCTTCCTTCGATAAGCGGCATTTGAACTGGGTCCAACTGCCAATATTGTATGAGTGCATAGAGAGCAATTGGGATGCTGGTGAGAAGAAATGCTTGTTGAATCCGCTTGAATTGCGCGTAGTCATACATATGCGTAATCATCAGGCTTATGATGATGATGGTTGCCAGAAAGGGATAGGTTCCCTGTGTACGCGTATAGGCCCCAAACCAGCTATCATAGGGGATAACACTGAGCCACGAACTCAAGATCATTGCCAGCACAAACAGCAGAGCGGGACCGACAATCGGGGTTGCCCAGAATACTGTTTTCCACTCGGTGTCGTTTTGTTGTTTTCCTGCTGATAAGTTTGTTGACCATGCTTGGCCGCCATCGGCCAACTTAACCACCCATGCGAGTAGCATCACAATGGCAATGGTGGCTAAAATACTGGTCTTAATATCTTCAAAGTTACGGTTTGTGTAAATCGTAAACAACAGTGGCGTGGCGACAATTGCCGCCAGCCACCCAGCCTCTATGATTGATTCACAGATAACAATGAGTTTTGATTCTTTTGATAAGATTTGCTTGTCCATAGTCATCTATTATACAGAAAATAATGGACAATGGATAACTTGGAAGGTAGAGTCAGTCACGCAACCATTAAGGGGTCTTCGCCCTTTAGAGGGATTGTAGGGGCGTACCCTTATTAATCATAATTGCTCGGTTTATGGTCACCCAACAATCTCATCTGGCGTGGCGTTGCTTGGGCAAGAATCTTCGGATCAAACTGGAAACGATTCATATAGGGGGGAAATTTTTGTGTGATAATGCGTTGTGAATAATGCACTTGTAATAGATAGCGGGTTTCGTCACTGGTGTTGGCCGTTCCCCGATGCCAGACCTCGCTACGGAAAATGACAACATCACCTGCATTGCACATGATACTCTTGGGACCAACGCCTTTATAGGACATATCGCCTTTGGGCGCGCGACCTGCGCGGTGACTCCCTGGGATAAATTGTGTTGGACCCAGTTCTGTATAGAGGTCATCCAGATAGTAGTGGGCGGTGGTGATGTAAATAGGAATTTTCACCTTCGGATTCGCCATTACCTCTTCGGGTAGCTCCAACGGTTGCCAATCGGCATGAAGTCCTTGGTCGGGACGCCCGGGTCCTGTGACCCACGCAGTCATGCCCAGCACATGACAATCGCTGCCATGCACGGCTTCCTCAATCTCAATCACCTCTGACTTATCCACAAATTGTAAAAAATGGATGTCACGGTTAAAGGCGTTATTGATGTGTTTATTCAAAAATGTACCCGTGCCATTCTCTGGTCTTGCGTGCTTGTCAAAACTCTCTGGCTTGGCCTCCATCCTGTCCATCACCGCACGTAGCTCGCGCACCTCATCAGCGTTGAGTATACCGGGCAGATAGACATAGCCGTCTTCTTGCAGTGCTTTGACACGGCTCTCGAGGTCTGGATAGGCCACCAGTGGTAGTTCATCTGTCATGATTGTTCTCCTTGGATACTATGATAAAATGATGAATCTTATTATACCGTATGGTCATGGACAGATGCAATGAGTTTAAATTTGTTCTTGAATAGGAAAGGATAAAATCAGCTAGTCAGCTTGTCAGGCTGAAATGTTGACCCGCTGAAATGCTGAAGTACTGAAAGCTTTTTTATTGCATAGGAAAGTATAAACCAGTATCACAGATTGGTTATCTGTGGCGCAGGTAGCCAACCT
>JBCCFC010000775.1:0-6660 GCA_039029935.1 Chloroflexota bacterium | reverse complement strand
GAGTATGGAAAAGACCGCCCGTCATTTTGTGGTGTTCAGTAGGCCAGTAATCAGTAGGCCAGTAATCAGTAGGTCAGTAATCGGTGAGCCAGTACCGAATACCGAATACCGAATACCGACATACCGAATACCGACCCACCGAATACCGAATACCGACGTACCAATTACCACCTGCCACTTGCTGCCTGCTACTTTTTCAAGGAGCCTGAATATGCTAACCTACACAGACCTACGCAAACTACGCGATTTCTACCATTCGCAGCTATTTTTGCCACCACCACTAGAAGAATTGGATGAAGCAGCTGAAGCGCAACGTATCGCTACACAAGATGCTGGTCTACAAGTTATATTGGCAGAAATCGGCAAACCGACCGCTGATGAGATCATTGACACTGCCTTGAATGGGTTACGGAGCGATGACCGCAATATCCGTGTGTTGATGTTGCGGGTACTCAGGTGGCAATCAGGCGCGCGCGCCATGCAGGGTATCCTCATGGGCATGGATGACCACAAACGGCGTGTCAAAGAAGTAGCGATTAAATGTTGCCTGCCATTTCTCCGGTACCCAGAGATCACCAAACGCTTAGAGGAACTCATCACCGATGACCATGAACACAAGAAAATCCGTGAAGGTGCATTGCGTACACTAACCGGGCATGGCGTTGGGGCTGACCTCAAGATGTTACCGCAGACCGCGACAGATGCGTTGGAAACATTAGCCGCCAATGAAAAACACCGCGCCAAGATTCTCTTTCAACTGCTACAATTGGATTTGTCACCACATGTGGAAGAGCTTCTGCGCGAATTTGTCCAAAATGGAACCAAGGATGAAGCGGTTATGGCGACCAAGGCTCTCTGTGGCTATCGTGTGATTCATTTAGGGGCGTTTGAAAACAACAAGCCCATGCTTCGATACATCACTCAAAACTGTGAACTGGCAGGTGGGCGTATGTTCTACTGGATGAAACGGGATGAATTTCAGCAGTTATTGAAAGAGGCGGCTTAAAACGCAGATGTGGAAGAACTGTGATCTGGTAATCGGTGTTCAGTAGGTCGGTATTCAGTACACAACAACCGACCCACCGACCCACCGAATACTGACCTACCTTTCCTCCTCCATATCCGCGTTTTCTTATCCGTTTTCTGTCTCAGCACCCGATGGCGGAATTGGCGCAAAGTAAGCCACCACCAGAATCAGCAGACCGACGCTGATGAAGGAAACGATACGCGCAATCGTGCCTGCATTGGCAAGGTCTACCACAAAGAGCTTAATCACGGTCAATCCCAACAGCACGGCTCCAGCAAACCATGCCGTCTGTGGATGACGTGTGCGGATGAATCCTTCTGTAAACCGTTGGAGGAAACGGACCACGAGGTTGGATGAGGCGATTGCCTTAACCTGTGTCACAAACTGTGCCCCAAACATGAGCAGCAAGGCGAGGACGCTCCACACAATGGAATAAGTGGTCTGGAGGATGACCGATGCATAGAGCATGTTGCCCCAAGTATCCTGGCTATCGCTCAACTGGTAGACTGCTCTGGCCGTGATATAGTTGATTGTGATAAAGACCAGAATTGCCCACAAAATGCCGATCCACCTTGCTCGCTCCACCGTGAGTTGCTGAACCCATCGCCAAACAGCCACCAACATGATAAGTTGTGCAATGTCCATCGGGTTGAGAATCGGGATGTAGGGCAGTGGGCTGCTGTTACCATCGGTGGCTGCATTGCCCGCCATGCTAAAGAAGATCAGGGCCAGTACGAGCGGTCCTGTTGCAAAAAACTGATAGGTGATTTCATGGTTGCGTACAGGCCAGGCATTGCGTCGGCGTAGTCGCATTACTAGCAACACTATCAATGCAGGTATGCCAAGAATGGGTAGCCCACGCCAGCCATCGCCATATTCTCTTGCGTCCAGATACGCTATCAAGGGCTGTATGGTGATGCTGAGTAAAATAAACGTCACCAACCACAACGCACCTGCATGATGCAGCCCAAGCCACTGTCTTGGCGGCTCTTTATCTTCGCTATCACCCACGTCACCCTGCAACATGACCACAAAATCACTGTCACGCCCATAGAGCATCCAATAATGTGCCACTAATGCCAACGGCCAAATCAGCCAGCCGCCATTCTGGAAGTGATGGTCGCTAATATCAAGCTGGATCAACGCCATCACCATGAGGAAGGGCAACAGCAGCAGCATGGGGAAGCGTATGCCCGACCAGTCTAGTTGCCAGCGGCTTGCCCCAGTACGTCCTAGCCATTCACCCAGCGCGCAGGATACCGTTGCAAAGAGTATTAAGTTAAATACTTGATAACGGTCCGGCCACCACACGGTTTCAAAGGCAAACGCCTGGCTCAACCCCGTGCCAAACCACCAGCCAAGACCCCACGCCAACATCAGCCACGAGAACAGTTGACTCAACTCGACAGAGGATTCACCTGCTTCTTCATCTGACTCGCGTTGCATAAAGTAAGCAGTCACGAGTCCACTGACGCTTAACAACATGCCGCTGATAAAAATGGCATTGACAACGGGTACTTCGCGTAGTAAATCGAATGCACCAAGCTCAAAGATATCCTGCATCATAAAGATACCCGCACCAAATTGGACAACCAGCCCTTTCAACTTAGGCCAAAGTTGTTTGCGATAGGAACCCATGCCAGCCAACCCTGCACCTGCAACCGCCCAGATTGCACCCGTGATTTGTGGATCAAAGACCAGTGGCACGGTGAAGAGGGCAAAGAATAGACCCCAGAAGAGCAGACATTCTGTCAGCAACTTGATGCGCTCGATATTTTGACGGAGGAAGACAACAGCCAGTCCCAAATAGATGGCTGCTGCGCCGATGGTACTGTACGCCAAACCAAAGTCAATGTGGCTGACCAGTTCGGATTGGATGAGGATAGCGGCGATGGGGTTGCCAAAGAGTAAACTAACATCAACATAGCTATAAGCGGGTCGAGGCGTTTGTTCATCTTCTGCCTCTGTTTGATCCGACTGACGCAATGCAAACAAAATGGGGATGGCGAGATAGAAGAGGAAGAATAAAATTAGGAAGGGTTCGGTGGTGGCAAATTTATCGGGTGTGTACTCGGCTGACCCCCATGCCGCCCCCATGCCCAGTGTGAAAAAGAAGCCGACAAGATTGAGGCTGCGCCATGCCTTGAACCACGCAATCGCTAGAATGCCCGCGTTGATGATGGCATAGTAGCTGAAGAGGATGATATGACTGCCACCACCATCTGATGCTAAGATGGGCGCAAGGAATGCGCCGATGATGGCAAGAAGGGCAAGGATGCGCGCATTGTTGATAATTGCAAGCGTGGCACAGAGGACACCAAGGATGACAAAGATGGCGAAGGCTAGGACTGACGGAATCAATTCATAAATGCCAAAGGCCGAAAATGTAGTCAAGTAAATTACGCCGAGACCACCGCCTTGGAGAGCCAGTGCATATGCCCATCTTCGTGTAGCCAACGTTGGGTCTTGTTCAGTTTCAGCATTAGCTGCACCCTGCCTTGTAATCCGTGACGCCAGCCGCCAGCCAAGCCCACTCAGCACAACGCCCCCAACGGCTGCGGCGATATGACGCAACTCCAGCGAGAACCAGCCTTGGTCTGCCGCATATTTGAGCAGAAAACCCACGCCGATGAAGAGGATGAGGATACCGATTTGGACAAGGACGTTGGTGTTGCGGAACCATGTGACCAGTGGTGATGCTGGAATTTTTGGTGGCGGTGTTGGCTCTGGGTGGGGTGATGCCTGCGGAGTTGGCGGCAGAGTTGGTGGCACATCAGGTTTGGAGATGCCTTCGACAGCAACAGGCGCAGGTGTTGGGCGCGATGGCTCCGACTTGGGTTGTGGTGGTGGAGATTGCACAGGCGCAGGTTGTACAGGTTTTGGCTGCATAGGGGGAGTAGGCAAAGTCTCGGCAGAAGGTGCAACTTGCTGGACTGGCCGTGCTGGGGCTGTTGTACGCCTTGCGCTTAATCTATCGACTGTCTGGTGAAGGGAATCGACTTGTTGACGCAGCTTATTGACGGTGCTGCGTAGCTGGATGAAGATAATGCCAAAGGTGATGGCGATGAGGATGGTGATGAAACAGTTGAACCCTACTAATACTTCCATATTTGAATTACTCTCCGTATTCGCTACTTATGATGCTAACAGAGATGAACGATTGTTTTTGCTCAATTACATAAATTGCTGGCATATGACACAAATCATTCCGTGTTTTAAATTTAAAACGGATACGGAGGAATACGGATAGTTGCCTAGTCGGCCTGACAATCACGCTGCTCAAAGAGATAGCGCACCCGCTCCCCACAGGTGAGTTGCCGACTGACCTGCGAATGGGCAATCGACACCGAATGAATTCGGCGTCTAACATGGCAAGCCTGTTGATGAGAGTTCAAAAATTAAATGTGTATAAACCCACACCGCCGTGAACGGTCGGTGCTACATAGCGATGACCCATGAATGGGCCTTTTGACGGTAGGTAAAATACCTGTAAAAGCCCAATTCATTGGGCGTTGTTGATTAGCCCTGTGGTTTTAACCCAGGGCGGGTTTTATCAATTTATTTGATGAATTTCCATAAACAGGCTATAACGTGTGTCCATCACAACGACGGAACCCAAAACGAATCCTGTGTTGAGCATAGCAATCCACACATAATGTGCCACCGAAACAGATAGCATCCCGCCAACAACGTGATTCATCACGTTTTGCCTAACAGACGCCGAATCGGGTGCCCTTAGGGCGCGGTGGTTGCTGCTTCCACCTCACAATCGCGCTGTTCAAAGAGATAGCGTACTCGCTCCTCACAGGTGAGCTGCCGACTGACCTGTGAACGGGCAATCTCCATCAGTTTTTCGGTGGAGGCGACGTACATAGTAACAGAACCGTCTAGCGCGCCAGCGATGATGTGGCTACCATCGGGAGTGTAAGCGACATCCATGACCCAGCCAACATTCGAATCGACACGTCCATCAATTCGATATTCCCAATCAATAAGAATTTCTGTCCCGCGGCTGTCTGGTAGAATGGCTTCAACGCTCCCAGTAAGTGTACTCCACAAACGCACTGTACCATCATGACTACCTGTTGCCAGTTGACGTCCATCTGCACGAAACGCTAATGTTTGTACTGGACCGTCATGACCATGCAATACCAATAGCTCTTCACCTGTCTTTGCATCCCATAGCCTGGCTGTATGGTCTTCGCTGGCAGTGGCGATGAGGCTCCCATCTTGATTGTACATTACACGCCAGATGATACCAGTATGACCACGTAATGTATGGATCAACTCTTTTGCATGGACATCCCAGATGTATCCAATATGATCAAATCCCACGCCAATAAGATATTGGCCTGTTGGGTCAAACGCAACATCCGTCAAAGAATCCTCCGTTGTAAACTCAAGAAATTCATTACCTGTAGCTGTATTCCAAATTTTAATCCCAACATCGATGGACTCTCCACTAAGCAGGTCCCCATCTGGTGAAAAAGCAACAACATTATACCCCTGTTTTTGAAGTTGGGGCGCCCCTGTGCTTGCGGACCATAATTTGAGATTACCCTTTATGTCACTTGCTGCAATATACCTGCCGGTTTGATCAAAAATTGCGGATGCTACTTGATTTTCAAATTGCTCTACCCACAAGCTACTTTCATCAGCAACTGACCAAAGCCGCACTGTCCCATCCCAACCACCTGTTATGACCGCTTCTCCAGTGGGGCTAAAGCGAATCTGTTGAATACATTGGTCACAGCGTGTTGAGGGTGATATTGGTGTCAGCCCAGAGTACACACCATGCCCTATCAACTCAATCGTTTGTCCGACATTAGCAAGATTCTCCAATCGTCCAATGCCAGATTGTCCCGCCGAAGCCACCCAAGTCCCGGTATCATCAACACCCACATTCCATACACCTGAATGATGTCCTACAAGTAATGTCTGGTCAGGGTTTACTTCTTTCCAGATACGCATGGTTTGGTCCTCACTGGCAGAGATGATGCGTGTACCATTGGGACCGAACCCCACTGACCTTATCCCAGCGGCGTGACCGTCAAGTTGCGCAAGTTGCTCGCCTGAGTCTGCGTCCCAGATGCGCACGGTTTTGTCTGCACTTCCTGAAACGATGCGTGTACCATCAGGGCTGAACCCCACCGAGTATACTGAGGATGTGTGACCGTCGAGTAGCGCAAGTTGTTCGCCAGAGTCAGCATCCCAAATACGGATGGTCTTGTCTCTGCTTGCGGAGACGATGCGTGTACCATCAGGGCTGAACCCCACCGAGTATACTGAGGATGTGTGACCGTCCATTTTCATCAATTGTTCGCCCGTCTCAGGGTCCCAGATTCGCACACTCTGGTCTGAACTGGCGGAGACAATATGTGTGCCATCGGGGTTGAATCCCACCGAGTATACTGAGGATGTGTGACCATCGAGTTGCGCTAGTTGCTCACCAGAGTCAGCATCCCAGATGCGCACAGTTTTGTCATCGCTGGCGGAGACGATATGTGTGCCATTGGGGTTGAACCCCACCGAGTTTACTGAGGATGTGTGACCGTCCATTTTCACCAATTGTTCGCCAGTCTCAGGGTCCCAGATGCGCACAGTTTTGTCATCGCTGGCGGAGACGATATGTG
>JBCCFC010000774.1:0-6663 GCA_039029935.1 Chloroflexota bacterium | reverse complement strand
TCGCTCTCTCTTCGAAATTGAAACCCTTTCTCTTTGCACGAAATAGTTGAAACCCCTTCTTTTTGCACAAAAATAAGGTATAAAGTTGTCTATCCAACGGATGAACGACTCAATTTGCGGGTTGATCATGAGGTTGCAGACTTTGTTCACGACCGCACAAACATGCCAAACGAGTTAGATAGCATTCTGATTCACAAATATAGCCAGCGCGCACTGTTCCTGCTCACGGACAGGTGCGCTGGGCATTGTATGTACTGTTTTCGTCAGGATGTTTTGGCAGAGATGCATCAGGATGAGTTGCCAGAGTTGGAACGGAGACTGAGCAAGGTGCTTGCGTATTTAAAGCAACACCCCGAAGTGGAAGAAATCATCCTCTCTGGTGGGGACCCATTAAATGTTCCTTTCCGCTTTTTAGAAAAAGTGTTTGACCAGCTAAAAGCGGAAACATCCGTGACAGAGATACGCATCCACACACGCAACGTTGTCTTTGCCCCGAAAGTGCTTTCGGAAAAGGTGTGCGAACTCCTTGGTAGACACCGCGCACGAATCTTTCTACACATCGTTCACCCCTATGAGTTGACAGAGGAAGTTGTTGCCGGGATCAAACGATTGCAATCCTATGGTGTCCGGTGCTATAGCCAATTTCCAATCTTGCGTGGGATCAATGACCACCCTGCCGTGTTGCAAAAACTTTTACGCGAGCTAGACGAACTGGATGCACGCCCCATCAACCTCTTCATCCCTGATCCAATCTTCTATTCAGCGACCTTCCGCGTCTCTTTGGACCGTCTGTTTGGGCTGATGGACAATTTATATTGGTCTACATCATCTTGGACCAACGGTGTGCGGATTGTGCTGGATACGCCTGTGGGTAAGGTGCGACGGGAGGATGTGAAGGGATGGGATAAAGAGACAGGGAAGGTTGCCTTTGAACGCGAGGGGGAACAAATTCTCTATCAAGATTTCCCTGCAGAACTGGATATTCCTGGCGATGTCGACACTATGCTCTGGCAAGGTTAACTTGGCGCAACACAACGAAAGCGGGCAACGATGGCGTTATTGCAGTTGGCACTTGCAGGTGGCCTCTTATTGATCGGGAAGGGAACCCATCAACAATTGCGCGACAATGGAATCCTTGCCAAGCAGCCTCAGACCAAATTGATCAATGTACTAACAAGCGCAGATCAAAGATACCAGCGCATCATACAAGAGCGGGTTGATCCATTCCTGCTCGGAACTGGACGCCAAAATCAGTTCAAATTACTTCAGCAAGATCACGCTGATACTGATAGAACTGACCCTGCTAGCACTGACTCTGATAGAACTGACCCTGATAGCGCTGACCCTGATACAGTGAATCCTGATATAAGAGTGGAGCCAAGCCCAAAAGAGAAAGAAACAAATCGCTTATTGGGGCTTTCGGTCGTGGCAACGGGTCTTGTGGCAATGGGCGGATGGTTCCCACCGCTCATCCTGCCTGGCATTGTCATGGGTGCTTATTTATTGCTACCGCTCTATCAACGAACATTCAACAGCCTCGTCAAAGAGCGGAAGCTCCGACTTGATTTGGTGGTTGCGCTCTATCTTACGGGGTTTTGGGCTGCTGGCTACTACACCTTTGCTTGCCTAGCCTACAGTCTTTACTATGTTGGCGTGAAGGTTGTTGACCAGTTAAAGAACCGTTCACAGGGGAATTTGAGCAATCTATTTGGTCAACAACCTCGTTCTGTGTGGCGCATTGTGGATGGTGTTGAGGTGCAAACTCCCTTTCATGACATAGGTGCGGGTGATATCGTTGTTGTGAATGCAGGGGAAGTCATCCCTGTCGATGGGTTGGTGACAGAAGGCATTGGGTCTGTGGATCAGCACGCGCTGACAGGGGAAAGCCAGCCTGTCGAGAAAGAGCATGGCGATGAGGTCTTTTCGTCAACGCTCTTGCTCAGTGGTCGCTTGTTGATCGAGGTTGAAAAAACAGGCGAACACACATTGGCAGGTCAAATTACGGAAATCCTTGAAGAGACATCCAGCCATCAAACCGAATCAGAATTAAAAGCACAACAGTTTGCAGATAGAACGGCTCTCCCCACATTAGCCGCCAGTTTACTGGCCTTGCTCACGGTTGGGGGGACGGGGGCTGTGGCTGTGTTAGGGGCATGTTTTGGTGTGAACACGCGCATTGTGTCCCTCCTCAGCACAATGAACTACTTGACCCTTGCTTCTCGGCAGAATGTGCTGGTGAAAGATGGCCGTGCGCTCGAACGCTTAAAAGAGGTGGACACGATTGTCTTTGATAAAACGGGGACACTCACGCTTGAACAGCCACATGTCGCACAGGTGCATCTGACGTTGGCGACGACGATGCAAGAGCCAGACGTGCTCACCTATGCAGCGGCAGCAGAATATCGCCAACCGCATCCAATCGCCAAAGCCATTGTTGCCGCAGCGCAGGAACGAGGATTGGTATTGCCGGAGATTGACGAAGCGCGTTATCAGGTTGGGTATGGCATTGAGGTTCAAATTGAGGCGCAGGTGTTTCGGGTGGGAAGCCGCCGCTTTATGGTCCAAGAAGGGATCGCGATTCCATCTGAAATCGACATCATACACAAGGCATGTCAGGCGGAGGGGCATTCGTTGATCTTTGTCGCCATGGGGTTTACCGTCATGGGTGCGCTCGAACTGCACGCAACCATTCGCCCAGAGGCCAAGCAGATTGTTGAGAACCTACAAGCGCGCGATCTATCCACCGTCATCATATCGGGCGACCAAGAACCGCCAACACAGCAGTTAGCCACGGATTTAGACATCCAGACCTATTTTGCCAATACCCTCCCCGAACAGAAATCAATCCTGATCCAAGAGCTACAGGAGGCAGGGCGAGTGGTTTGTTTTATCGGTGATGGGATTAATGATGCCATTGCCTTAAAACAGGCAGATGTATCGATCTCGTTACGTGGGGCAACCACCATTGCCACAGACACGGCACAGGTGATTTTGATGGACCAAACGCTAAATCAACTGCCAGGTCTCTTTGAGATCGCGGATCGGTTTGATCAAACGTTGCGTGCGGGGTTGGTGACAACGATTCTGCCAGGCATCATTTGCATCGGCGGTGTCTTTGTGGCTGGCTTTGGCATTGTCGCCGCAGAAATCCTCTTTCAAATCGGCTTCTTCAGTGGGCTTGCTGTTGCCATGAGGCCGCTACTGGAGAAGACACAACCTGATATGGATAAGTGAAGCCCAAAAAGTTTTTAGAAATAAGCTAAGGCATATACTACAGCGGATTTAGGCTGGGGAACGGATTTTAGCCCCGACGCACGAGAAAAAATCCGTTCCAATCCCTAATCCGTTGTAGTATTTTTTATCTAATTACTTTCTTAGGAATAGCAATTATTTAACTTACACACGTTCAGTTAGCACGCCCTCGTGCGGGTATGATCCAAATGGGTAAGTTAAATAAGTGTCATTTCTTAGGTTTACTGATACGTGGATACATAGAAAAAACAAATATATAGAATACAAGAAAAGTCAATAAGTATACCTGAAAAAGTAATTAGATATAAGTCATAGTGGCCGAGAAAGTATCGGGACAGGGAGATTGGTCCAATCTAGGCGACCTCGAAACATGATTATATCTAAAAACTTAATTGGATTTACTTATCATCGGAGGAAATTGTTGATGAAATACATACTGGGGTTAAATAGCGTCTACCATGAAAGCTCTGTTTGCTTGGTCGGTGATGGGAAAGTGATTGCCTATGCCGAGGAGGAGCGTTTCAATCGTGTAAAACATGCCAAATTTTCTAAACCAGAAAATACAGATATCCAGCCTTGGCAGTCAATCGACTATTGTTTAGATGTGGCGGGGATCGATGGACGGGCGATTGATCAAATCGGTTTTTCCTTTGACCCCAAAAAACGACTGCAAAACATCGGTGCCGATGCCTACCCGATTGAAGGAATGGGATATGGAACTGAATTTGGGGAGCAACAAGTCCAAGACCAGGTGGCAACTGTACCCGATCAAGTGCGCCAATATCTCAAGAATCCCGACCTGCCATTTGAATGGCTAGATCACCATCTCTGCCATGCAATCAGTGCGACGGCGATATCGCCCTACCGTGAATCAGCGGTCATCGTTGTAGATGGGATTGCCGAGTATGATACGATCTCTCTGAGCTATGCCAAAGATCGGCAGTTACACCCCATCAAACGATTTACCTATCCCAACTCGATTGGCTTTTTGTGGGAAAAAATCGCCCAGTTTTTAGGCTTTACCAAATATGATGCGGGGAAGATCATGGGGTTGGCGGCGTATGGTGATAGCACACACACGTACCCTGCATACCGCGAGTTTATTGATTTCAATGCCGAGGGCGAATTTGCCATCGACAATCAAGTCTTGAAGATTCGGTCGGATGATTTGGGGCCACTCGAAACGGTGTTTGGCCTGTCCCAACGTGCTGCCGGTGAGTCAATGGTCTTGGCTCATGCCAATATCGCCGCTGGACTTCAGCGATTGACCGAAGAGGCCATGTTAAGTTTGGCTGAATTTTTATATCACCAAATTGAGCCTCGCACCAAAAATCTCTGTTTGGCGGGTGGGGTTGCGCTCAACTGTCAAGCCAATGGGAAACTGGCAAAACAAGGGTTGTTTGAACACATCTTTATTCCGCCCCATTGCAACGATGCTGGCACAAGTATTGGTGCCGCGCTCCATTTGGCACAGCAAGAGACCGAGATCGAGCCCATTCCTTATTTTAGTCCATTCTGGATCACAAAAAAAACGAGGGAAGAGCAAACGGCTGAAGCGAGGACAGCCCTAGAGGTAAGCGATTTTGACTACGAGCGTCCTGCTGATCTGCACACCAGAGTGGCTGCGTTGTTAAATCAAGGTGAAATCGTTGCCAACTTTCATGGTACATCCGAGATTGGACCACGCGCTTTGGGCAACCGCAGTATTCTGGCGGCTCCAGATAAGTTTATGGTCAAAGAAATTCTAAACTTTAAGGTCAAACGCCGAGAGTTCTTTCGACCGTTGGCACCAGTCGTTCTGCGAGAGCATCTAACCGACTATTTTGAAATGCCATTTAACTTTTCACCCGCGCTCTATTATATGCTGATGACGTTGAAAGTGCGTCCTGATAAACTGGCGGAGGTTCACGGTGTGACCCACATTGACGGCACGGCGAGGGTGCAGGTTGTCGATGAGCATATCAATCCAAACTTATACCGACTGATGCGGACCTATTATGATCTATCAGGCATTCCGATCTTGCTCAACACCTCATTTAACCATCAAGAACCCGTTGTCCACACGCCTGAAAATGCATTACGGACATTTGGGAAAATTGAGACGTTAAACTATCTCGTTTTAGACGAATATTTGGTTTGGAAGAAATAAAACGACAACGGATTAAGGATGGGAACGGATTTGAGTCTCTGTGCATGAGAAAAATCCGTTCCAGTCCCAAACCTGTTGTCGTATTTGCCTTAGCAAAGAGTAGATTGAATCATGTCGACACCATTGGACTATGGCAACATCACATTGGCGCAAAAATTTGATACGATCCTTGATCAGTATCAAAGACAAGTCGCCGTGATATCGCCAGAACAACAACTAACGTATCAGCAACTCAACGAGCAAGCGACCCAAGTCGCAGAACACCTCCAGCAACTTGAACCCAAGAGACAGTGCAGGGGACAGGACAATAGACAGGACCATAGACAGGACAGCCAGTTGATTGGTCTCCATGTTGAGCTATCCATTGAGGCCATCATTGGGTTATGGGGCATCATCAAAGCTGGCGGTGCATTTGTGCCCTTAGACCCCGCCTATCCACCCGACCGTCTTCAACATATTTTGGATGACACACAACTTTCCGTCATTTTGACAACGCAAGCGGGCGCCGACATGCTACCTGACCATCAGGCCAAATTGCTTTTGTTGGATGATCTGCCACTGTCGGGTCTTTCTACGACCAGCCCTTCTGTGACTGGTTCTTCTGTGGCTGGTTCTTCTGTGGCTGGTTCTTCTCAGCCTACAGAGGATATTCATGCCGTACATCCCCAAGACCTAGCCTGTTGTCTCTATACATCTGGCTCTACAGGCAAGCCCAAAGGTGTGATGATTGAGCATCAAGCATTGGTCAAACAGTTTGATAACTTGCAACATCATTACCAACTCACCACAGATGATCGCGTTTTGCAATTTGCGCTACTCACACATATTGCTGGTGTGGAACAGGTGATTATGGCATTGTTAAGCGGGGCAGCATTGGTCATTCCTGGGCAGAAATTGTGGACGGCCAGCGAATTTTTACCCAAGGTCCAGCAGTATGGACTCACAATGGTAGACCTACCCGCCAGCTATTACCAAGCATTAGCCCAAGAGTGGGCGGCCAATCATGTCACCATTCAGGATACACCGTTGCGCCTGCTCATTGTGGGCGGTGAGGTGACATCATCCGAAGGGGTTGCCCTTTGGTCACAAATTGCCGCGTCGCATGTACGCTTTCTCAATGTCTATGGCATGACTGAAGTCAGCAAGAAATAGAAACACTAGGAGGATACCTTACAAGCAAATGAACATGATCCTCCTCGCCATCAAACTCTTCCAAAAAAGCACCCAGTTCATTGCAAACAGAAGTAAAAACAGCTCCCATC
>JBCCFC010000773.1:0-6664 GCA_039029935.1 Chloroflexota bacterium | reverse complement strand
CGCCACCCTGACGACACACTCAACTATGCAGTGTTAGGGGGGCGTGCTGCGGACTACCCGACTATACGCGGCTATATTATTGACGCCTATGGCCGTGTTCTTGATGATGCCCTCACCCCCAAAGAGGCTCTGGATGAGGCTGCAATCAAGGCCAATGCAGACTTAGCAGCCTATAATTCATTGATCACAAGTGAATAGCTTGGTTGCGGCGGAGTCACCATGATTGCCACATTGCTCACACAGCTAGCACGTGCGGTTGATGCGCGTACTGCGTTTGTGGATGAAAGCAAGGCCACCAATCACACCAATGCTTTTCGTCTTTTCAATGGCTTTTTGGAAGGATGCCCTGCGCTCGTCATCGACCTTTATGCAAAAACCATTGTGATGCACAACTACGCCAACCCAGCGCATGAAGGAACTCCGCTTGTTGGGGCGGCACAGACATGGCTGCTGGAAAAATTTTCATGGATTGAGGCCGTTATCCTCAAAACAAGACATGGTGAAACCGAGGAAGCGCGGCGTGGGCAATTCATTGTTGGCACTGACTGTGACCGCTGGGTCCGTGAACATGGTGTGCGCTATGCCATTGACCCGCTGATGAACCGTGATGCCAGCCTCTACCTCGATACACGCACCCTGCGCCACTGGGCTATCGACAATTTGGGTGGCAAAACAGTCCTCAACACCTTTGCTTACACGGGCAGCTTGGGGGTTGCGGCCCATGCTGGCGGTGCAGAGCGCGTCGTCCAGACCGACCTCAACCGTAACTTTCTCAATGTTGCCAAAACATCGTATACGCTTAACGGTTTTCCCGTCCACAAACGCGACTTCCAAAAGGGCGACTACTGGTCACATATGAACCGTCTCAAACGCTATGGCGAACAGTTTGATTGCATCTTTATCGATCCACCGTTCTTTTCGGCCACCAAAAAGGGCAGGCTCAATCTCAGTCACGACACTGTGCGGCTGGTCAACAAAGTGCGCCCGCTGGTAAAGCATGACGGACGTATCGTTGCCATCAATAATGCGCTGTTTTTTAGTGGACAAGCGTATATGGATGCACTGTCATCGCTCTGTGAAGATGGGTATGTGTCGATTGAAGAACTGGTTCCCATTGCCGAGGATTTTACGGGCTATCCACAGACCCGTGTCAATAACTTTGTGACAGACCCTGCGCCTTTTAATCACTCAACAAAGATTGTCGTTTTGCGGGTGCAGCATAAGACGACTGATTCATTGTCGAATTTGTGAATTGTTGAATTGTTGAATTGTTAATGCCTGTGCCATCCCTGATCTCGATTACTGACATTAGCATATGAAAACATTTCTATGCGGCGATCACACATGCTAAAATAGCCACATGA
Organism: Chloroflexota bacterium; assembly: GCA_039029935.1. GTDB lineage: Bacteria > Chloroflexota > Anaerolineae > Caldilineales > Caldilineaceae. Next base: position 5,300 of record JBCCFC010000773.1, on the reverse strand, counting down.
AATTTCATGCTATTCCAATCAATCAAGCGCAAGGGATGATCCTTGGGCATAATATTGCAGGTGAAAATGGGCGGCGGGTGTTGCGCAAAGGCCATGCATTGACGGCGGCTGACATTGACACGCTACATGCACTCCAGCGTGAGACTGTTTATGTGGCTGAACTCGACGCGGATGACGTTGACGAGAACAGTGCGGCACAGCGGATTGCCAAGGCGGTGCTTGGCACTGGGCAGGGCGCAAGTGTGATCCGTTGCTCGAATGCTGCCACTGGTCGCGTCAATTTGTTTGCAGACCTACCGGGATTGGTGCGTGTCAACGTGCCACACTTGAACCAGCTGAATACGTGTGTCGGCGTCACCTTGGCGACCGTCTACAGCAACACGCCCGTGCGTGCAGGCAAGATGATCGCCACCCTCAAGATCATCCCCTATGCCTTGAGTCAAACCGTCGTTGAGACTGCTGAAGCCTTGGGGCAGATGGATGCACCATTGCTTGCGCTGACACCATTCCAGCCCAAACGAGTCGGGTTAATTCTTTCCGGCTCTGTCTCGGCTCAGGACCGCATCGTCAACAGTTTTAAAAACGCGCTCACACTTCGGCTCGACCAGCTTGCCGCTACCATTGAACAGATCGACTTTGTGCCCCTCAACTATGAGTCCGGCGAGCGCCAACTGGCGGACACATTGCGTCAACAGATTGCGACCAACTTTGATCTGATTATTCTGGCGGGTGAAACCGCCATCATGGATCGCTATGACATTGCGCCCCGTGCCGTTGAGCGAGCGGATGGTGAGGTCGTCTGCTTTGGTGCGCCTGTGGATCCGGGCAACTTGCTGATGCTGGGCTATCATGGGGATACGCCCATTTTGGGTGCGCCAGGCTGCTCCCGTAGTCCCAAGGAGAACATCATTGATTTGGTGTTGCCAAGATTGTTGGTCGGTGACAGACTCACGCATCAGGACATTATCGAGATGGGACATGGCGGGTTGCTGGAGGATGTGCCGGAGCGTCCGTTACCGAGAAGCCGCGTCGGATAGGCAGATGATTCTCCAGTGAATGCCAGACTTCTGAAAGAGGATGAGTATATATTATGACAACAAATCTAGCAATGCAAGAAGTACAACGACTTTACCATAAGACTGCTGAACTTGAGTCTGAGATTAAAGCGATTCAAGACAAAATCAAAGAGACCCATTTAGAAATAGTTCATGCATTCTACCCATATTTGATGTCGATTTATGAAAAATGGCGACCTCGGCTAGGAGAAGTGGCAATCTTAATCAATTTTGACGGCAACTATTGCCATGAGATAACAATTCGTGAAGTAAACGGATACTGGATTCGAGCACAACGAGGCAACGCAAGTGTCTATCACAATATAGAATTGAATGTGGCTCTGGAAGAATATCTTGTGCCTACCTTTATCATTCCCAAACAAAATTTTGAGGAAATTAAGTCGTTCTTCAATTTAACATTCATAGGCGAAGTAAAGCCACCAAGAAACCTAAGTAAAAAACGCTGAGTAATCACAGAGAATCTCTCCTACGAAATCTGCCGCCGCGCCAACTCCGCAAACAGCCCCTCCTCATCCTCCATCAACGCCTCATAGGTCCCCTGCTGCACGATTTCACCATGATCCAACACATAAATACAGTCAGCCTGCTGAATCGTACTCAGCCGATGCGCGATCACAATCCGTGTCGCTTTCAGGTTTTCCAAACACTGGCTCACCACCGTCTGTGACTGATTGTCCAGATAGCTCGTCGCCTCATCAAAAAAGATAATGCGCGGCTGCTTGATCAACGCCTTGGCAATGCGCAATCGTTGCCGCTGCCCACCCGAAAGCGTGCTGCCCCCATGCCCCACAATCGTGTTCATCCCCATCGGCATCGCACGAATCTCCTCATCCAGCCCCACCTGCATGGCCGCCTCCCACGCATCAGCCACCGTCAGTTGACTCGACCCCAGAATGTTGCCCAAAATGTCCTCTTCGGTCAGGCGGCTGTTCTGGAGAACCGTCCCAATCTGTCGCCGCACCGCTTGGATGTCTAGCCCCGTCAAATCCTGTTTATCATAGTAGATCGCACCCGATTCGGGCATCTCAAAGCCCAGCAGCACCCGCAGTAACGTTGACTTGCCCGACCCCGATGGCCCCACAATGGCAATAAACTCACCGGGGTCAATCGAAAGCGTGATGTTTTTGAGAACAGGTGGTAAATCTGGGTGATAGCGAAAGGTGATATGGCTGATCTCAATTTCGCCTGTCAGCTCCCCGGGCAGCGTTTTGAGTAAATTAACCTCTGGTCGTGTATGCACAATCGGGCGCGCACGTGTGTAGATAGGAACCATCTGCAATGTGTCGAGAATGGCATAGGCAAGGTCTTGGAGCGCATAGAAAAATGTACCAAAGGCGGTGTTAAAGGCAAGAAAACTGCCGATGGTAAAGGTACTCTGTGAGCTGGTGTCTGTCTCTAGCCAATAATAAACCGCCAGAAAAATCGCCAGTGTACTGATGACCGAGTAGCCGCGCTGAAAGCTGTTGAGCGCGTTTTCTGCCAATTCAGAACGAAACGTCAGTGAGCGTTTCTGCGCAAAGAGTTCGGCCCAGACCGCAAAGGCACGGTGTTCTGTGCCAGAGATACGCAGTTTAGAGACACCGGAGAGAAATTGGAAGACAACACTCTGCAATTGTCCCTCAATGCGTACCTTCTCACGATCATAGCGTAGCTGGATCAGACCAAGGATGATGCTGGCAAGGAGGGCGACAGCGGTGAGCAGGGTGGCGATAAGTGCCAGTTGAACACTGTAGTAGAAGAGGATGCCAAAACTGGTGATGGAGGAAACGGTGGCGAGGATCGCACTGAGTGTGTTGCCAAAGAGCAGCGAGCGGATTTGCAGGATACCATTGGCACGGTTGGTGAGATCACCCGCCGAAAATTGACGAAAGAAGGTGGTGGGCAGATGGAGCAGACGATCCCAGACGGCGGATTGTAGATTGAGGTCAATGTGGGCTTCGATGCGCGTGAGGGCAAAATTACGTGTGAGTTCAAAGAGCGTACTGCCCACCATGACCGCGGCCAGCCCAAAGGTGATCATGCGTAACTCACCCTGGTTGTGGGTGGGAATCACGGTGTCAAAGAGGATGGACATGACGATGGGGAAGATGAGGCCGATGGCACTGGTCAGCAGAATCATCGCCATCACAATCCAGCTATCATAGGCCAAGCCATGTAGCCCAAAGCGCAGCATGGACCACGCTTCTTGCGCACTGCTGAGATACGTCCGGTCGGGTAGGGTACGATAGAAGGTATAGGCATGGGGGTTGAGTTGTTTGGCTGTCTGTGCGTTGACAGGCGTTTGTGTATCGGCAACGGGATCATGGATCACATAGCCTAGACGAGGATTGTGGAGGAGGGCAACTGGAATAAGCGTGGGACGCGTCCCCTCAGTGATGTCGTCCTGCGCTGGTTCGGTAGACATCCACGCCAGCAGCGGTCCATTGTCATGCCGCCACCATGTTTGTCGCAGAATCACCTTACGCAGTTGAAATTTAGAGCGACGGGCAAGCGATTGAAGAAACGTATCGACAGCTTGATTGCCAGTCTTATTGCCAGTCTTGTTGCCAGTCTTGTTGCCAGTCTTGTTATCTGGGGGGACGGGCAGGATGCCCGTGTTACGGTCGGCTCCGGCAGGTGGATGCACGGTGATGCCGAGTGCTTGACCCACCAGTTGGCTGGCCTGCACCAGCGCGTTGGTCGTGGCGGGAATGAGTGTGCTTTCAGGGGCAAGAATGGCCGCAAACTGTGCCAGTGATCGTTCCATCCGTGTCCGGTCGCCCGTCATCATCTGGCGCAGATAATGTCGCTCGGTCTGTTCAAGATGGACCTGTCTATGGGTCAAATAGCCCAGCATCAATGCATAGAACTGGGTTAGCCCCACCCACTCTGGGTCCACTTGAATCATGGTGGCCGTGTCAATCGACAACAGTTGGGTGTCTTGGCTCGGGTGCAGCCATAGCTGCGGCGTCATGGGCAAGAACATGGTTGACTGCGCTGCTGTGACAGGATAACGCTCTAGGATCGTCGAAAGCCCCGCAACATGCTTGACCCAGATCAGCCCCTGTTTGGGCAGGAGCACACGGTCGGTCTGCTCAATGATATATTTGCGATTCGGCTCCAGAAAATGATAGTTTTTGGGGGCTTTGACCTCACCAATGCTGTTACAGAGTTGTGTCACCCAACGCGTCAACAAACCAGTCACATGGTCGGCAAAAATCTCGTGTGTTGCCAACGCCTTAAACCGATTGATGCGCACCCGTGTGACCTGCGTATCCAGCCCACCCACCGCCAGCAACCCGATGGTCATATCGGTCGGATAGTGTAAAACTGCCTCTTGGGACGGCTGTAAGGCCATCCCACTCATCATTTCGCCCGCCTCAATCGAAAAGAGATAGGTGCGGCTCCCCACAATCTCTTGCCCTTGCCCTGCGCCCTGCCTATTATCTACCTGCCCACTATCCGTTGCTGTACGCAATTTCACCGCAAAAATGTCAATCTTGCCATTATAGACCACCCAGACCATATTGGGTTGGTCCAAAAGAAAGGGCTGATTATGCTGCACATCCAACATCCGCCCTTCACGATAGCGCAAACGCAGCAGGAATAGCTCTGAGATTTTGTCAGGGTCGGTCTGCTCATCTTGGCTCTCAGATCGATGTCTAGGGTCTTGTGTATCGGGCAGGATGGATGATTGGGCAGTGGGTTTGGCAGTGGGTTTGGCAGCAGGTTTGGATGGGGTTGGGGCTGGCTCTGGTGTGTCCGACGTTAATGTGGAGAGCGCAACTGTCGCTGCCGATGATCTGGCAGATGAGCGAACCTTCGGTTTTGGTCCAAGGGCAGGCGTATCAGGCTGTTTGGCAGGTTCATCTTTGACAGGTTCATCTTTGACAGGTTCATCTTCAGTAGCTTCCGTCTTTGCGACACTATCCAACGCGGCCAGTGGGTTTGCCGTGCGCACCCGCCTCGCCCTGCGATTTGATTGTTTATTCGGCTTTTGCTCTGATGTTTCCATAAATTCTCTGGACAAGAAAACAGTATCGCAGATTGCCTATCTGCGCTCTGGCAACAGATAAGCAATCTGTTACCCTGTTGATACTTTTCGCTACTACATGAAAAGGCGCACCAAATACGCACTCGTTATTTTGTCGATTAAGCCATGCAAAATAAAGACTAAAAGACCAATTTAACCCTATGTTTGATTGCTCTTACCATCCAATCAGTTGGTCATCCCCAATTGTACTT
>JBCCFC010000772.1:0-6673 GCA_039029935.1 Chloroflexota bacterium | reverse complement strand
GAACCGGGACGCGGCGACCGGTCTCGCGCTGGTCGATCCGGAGGCCGACCTCGGCGGTCTGCCGGCAGCCGCCCGAAGCGTCGGCTTGCCAGCCATAACATCCGACGACGAGATGACATGGAGCGTCAGCCGTATGTTCGCTATTGCCGCATTCATAACGATGAGATGGTATGGGATACCAAGCTGCACCTTGAGTGCTGCCCGGACTGCATGAGACTGCCTGATGTCGAATGGGTACAAACCAAAGATGCCCGCTGGGAGATGGTCCGCAGTGACCGTATTTATGGCTGGGTGCTTTGGGATGAGCGAGGTTACACAGCGATTGTTCCAACAGAGCAGATGTCGTACTACCGCGAGTTGGGCAGCGATACCCAACTATTGGGGATTTTTGGCACGTTAGAAGAGGCACAAGAGAAGACCTATAAAGGGAATCTACCATTGGATGATAGTGTGTATGTTGACCGAGTGTGGTAGGTTAAAGCAGTCGCCAGACGCGAAAAGAGAGCGAATCACTCGCCCTCTTTTCCATACCACACAAAGGAGAAAACCATTGAAACCCATTACCCAATCCACTTACAGGTTAGAACATATTATCTTCAATGGCAGTAATCCCTGATCCAATCATCAATCATGCACAACGAAAATTGTGTAGATTGTTCATCGTGCGTTCTCTTCGTGCTTCGCAAGCCTATGCAAACATCGGATCGACCTCTTTCTGAATCATCCAATCCGCAACAGCATAGCTTGCATGCAATATAGGATATCAAAAAATCTGTTCTACACCCTCCTGCACATGGGCAAAGGCCAAATCGAGCTTTTCCAGTGCCTCCTGTACATGTTCTTTGGTTGCGGACAGCGGTGGTGCAATGCGCAGCGTATTGCTATACAGCCCACCCTTGCCTATCAACAACCCAACCTTGCGTCCTGCCTCCAGCACCTCACCAGCCAACGCAGATGATGGCTCTTTCGACTCAGGGTCGCTCACAATCTCCACACCCTGCATCAAGCCACGTCCACGAACCTCACCGATAATCGGGTACTTGGTCTGCAATGAGTTCAGCCCCTTCTTAAGCTCTGCACCCATCAACGCACTTCGAGCGGGCGTGTAGTCCTCCATCATCGCTTCCAGTGTGCCAATGCCCGCAGCACAGGCGACCGGGTTGCCACCAAAGGTACTCAGCGTCAAGCCCTGACCGACCGCACTCTCGGCAATTTCCTGTGTGGTGGCAACCGCAGAGAGCGGCATACCATTGGCGATGCCCTTTGCCATTGTAATGATGTCGGGCTTGATGCCACTGTGTTGATGACCCCACCAGTGTGTGCCTGTGCGCCCAAAGCCCGTCTGCACCTCATCAATGATGACCAGCCCATCATTGGCGCGCACAATCTCGACCGCCCCTTGTAAATATGCATCGGGCAGCGTAATAAACCCACCGACACCCTGAATCGGCTCTATGAGCATACCCGCAATCTTACCAGAGGTCATCGTGCGAATCACATCCTCAAGGTCATCCAAACATGCCTGGACATAGCTCTTTTCATCCATGCCACCGAGCGCACGATAGGTGTAGGGTGTCATTGCATGGCGGACATAGCCTACATGCACAGGTCCCATGCGCCACGATGCCTGCCCAGTCAACGACATCGCCATCTGTGATTTGCCGCTATAGCCATGCCGCAACGCAATAATCTCGGTGTTACCCGTGTAGATTTGTGCCATCAACACGGCCGTCTCATCCGCATCCGTGCCTGTCGCCCCAAAGTAGAAGGTATCCAGTCCCTCTGGTGTAATCTGCGCCAACTTCTCGGCAAACTCGATGTGAGCGGCATTGGGATAGAGCGTTGATGTATGCAGCAGCTTGTCTACTTGATCATGGATGCGATCCTTGACACGCTGGTTGTTGTGCCCAACGCTGGTCGTCAAAATGCCCGCAAAAAAGTCAAGATATTTGTTGCCATCTACATCCCAGACATACAGGTCCTCTCCACGCTCCAATGGCAGTGGATTGCTGTAATAGAGCAAGTGATTGGGCCATAGATGTTGTTTTTGTTTTTCGATTAGTTGTTGTGATGTTTTCATAGTTAATCAGTCACATATTCATCGGCAATATTCAACGCCTCATCCAGAATCTCTAAGGCCCACTGAATTTGCTCCTCCGTCGCCACCAATGGCGGTGCAGAAAAGAGCCAGTTCCAGCGCGAAAAAGCACTCAGCCCCTTTTCACGACACAAAGCCATCATCTTGAGCATTGGCTCAGTCTGCGGCTGGTTAAAACCGCTCATGGGTTCCCGTGTCTCACGGCTCTTCACGAGATCGAGTACTTGTAGTAATCCCGTACCCCGTACATCACCGACACAGCGATGTCCCTCGGCCAAATCGAGCAATCCTGCACGCAGTACCTTGCCCATCTCATTGGCATGTTCGATTAAATTTTCCTCATGATACACTTCTAATGTAGCAATTGCAGCAGCACAGGCCAGCGTATGCGCACTATAGGTCAACCCCGCGTGTAGTGTATTTTCTTCAAAATACTCGGCCACCCTATCTGAAACAGAAATGCCACCCATCGGAATATACCCACTCGTCAACCCCTTTGCCATCACCAAAAAATCTGGCTTTACATAGGGATAATGGTCCACGCCAAACCATCTACCTGTGCGTCCAAACCCACTCATGACCTCGTCGATAATCAGCATGATGCCATGTTTGTCACAGAGATTTTGAATCCCTCGCCAAAAGACTTCGCCGCCCTGCAAAATGCCGCTGGTTCCGCTATAGCCTTCCAGAATAATGGCCGCAATTGTCTCCGGTCCTTCGAACTCGATGGTCTGAGCAATCTGCGCAATCAGCAGGGCATCGCCTTCCTCCTGTGAACGCCCTTGGTATAACGGGCTGCGATAGGTGTCTGGATCGTGGACATGAACGGTCCACGGAACGCCTGGATCGCTTGGTCCTTTGCGTGGATCCCCACTGGCAGACATCGCCCCAAAGGTAGACCCATGATAAGCGCGATAACGCCCGATGACCTTCTGACGCCCCGTATACATGCGCGCCATCTTCATGGCGTTTTCGTTGGAATCTGCGCCACCGAGTGTAAAAAATGTTTTGGTGTGACCCTTTGGTGTGACTTTGGACAGTGCTTCGCCCAGTTGACCGCGTGGCTCAGAGGCCAGTGATGGCATGGCAAAACAGAGCTTGGATGCTTGATCCTGAATGGCTTTGACGACGCGTGGATGGCTGTGGCCGACGTTGACATTGACAAGTTGTGATGACCAATCCATATATTTTTTGTCATCTGCGTCCCAAAAATAAACCCCTTTGGAACGGGTCATCGTCATCGGTTGCCAACTTTTTTGTGCTTTCCATGTTGTTAACGTGTACTGCTTGTTCTTTGCTGCAATTGCTACATTTTTGTTCATATTTTTTGTATCATACTTTTTCAATTAATTTTGAATAGGCATCTGGTCGCCGTTGCTGTAACAACGGGAACAGATACCGCCATTGTGTAAACACGTCCGCATCCAACTCGGCCACAATCACTTCTGTTTGATCACGGCTCGCCTGCGCAATGATATTGCCCATTGGATCGCAGACGAAGCTGCTACCATAAAATTGTACGCCTTCTTCACCCGTGCGATTGGCGGCGGCAATATAGACGCCATTGGCAATCGCTTGTCCACGCATCACCATTTGCCACGATGACGCGGTGTCTAGCTCTGGTGCTTCCGGCTCCGACCCAATTGCGGTCGGGTAAAAAATAAATTCGGCCCCATTCAATGCACAGATGCGTGACATCTCTGGAAACCATTGATCATAGCAAGTCGGAACGCATGTCTGTAACCCGCCTAGATCATGAACAGGGAATTGATTATCACCACCGTAATAGTAGTCTTCGTAATACCCTGCACCTTGTGGGATATGAACCTTCCGTGTGAAGCCAACCAATGTCCCTGCTGGGCTGTGAATTGTTGCCGTATCCCAGTGTGTGCCATTTTCATCGAGCTCAAAGAGACTGCCAATCAGAAACACATTGTTCTGCTTGGCAAGCTCTCCAAAGACAGCGTCCGATTCACCACCAAGAATCGGCTCGGCCCACTCGTAGTTGGCATCATCTTTGACACTGGCAAAATAAGGGGAAAGTGTAAATTCCTGAAGGCAAACGATCTCGGCACCTTGACGCCTAGCATCAGCCACCAAGTCACGATACGTTTGAATAATGGCGGCACGACTGCCAGGCCAGTACGTTTGTATGAGTGCTATTTTTGTATTTCTCATAACATCCTCTCGAAAGTTGACGCTTACCAACCAAATGAAGCATCAAACTAAATCAACCGACAGATTGATTGAGAGTTATTTATTCTCCCTTTTTTAAAGCATATAAAGAAAAAAGTGGAAGAGACAATACTCTTTCCACTTTCTTGATAGCTGGTAAAATTTCTTCTTAATATCAAGAATACTAAAATTACCTGATAATACCAGAAGTTAAATCGTTCTCAAAAATTGGACCTCGTTGTCCGGCTTTGAAAATGTATTTTATTTCTCAGGTTGCTCTATAACTCAGCAGATGTGAGGTGATTCTGTGCCCTTAATTGGGTTGGTTCACGCTGATAATACATCAGCGGTGAAATGGCACAGCCAAATCCGGCAACGACACTAACACCACTTAAAATCAATGAATCGATAATTGTAAACCCAGGGATAAACGCACCTACCAAACTGGCTGCACATGGTGCAAGGACGCTTGTCACGGTCCAACGCATATTTTGCCTTAAGCCATTGGCAAGTTCAAATAATTCGTCAAGCTGATGTAAGCTACCATCCATGAGGATAACCTGTGCTGTGTCAATCGCAACACTGGATGCGCCACGTAAAGAGACAGATACATCCGCTTTTTTTAGCGCAATCGAATCGTTAATGCCGTCACCAATGTAACAGACCGATTTCCCTTCAGATTGAAGTTGTGCAATCAAATCCGCTTTGCGTTCGGGTAATATTTCAGCAAAATAATGATCAATGCCAAGTTGTTCTGCCAGCTTTTGAGTCGGTTGTTCTTGGTCACCAGAGATAATATACATTGTGTTAACGCCCCGTTGCCGGAGCTGGTTAATAACACTCTCCGCCTCTGGACGAACCGTTGCGTGTAATTCAATCGCCCCAATGACGCACCCTTCAAGTGCAACAAACACTAAAGAATGTCCTTGCGCTTTACAGTAGGCTTGTGTCTCTCGCATTGCTGGATCAAACACACATCCTTCCATCTCCATAAAACGAAGACTGCCAACACGCACGGTTTCTTTCGCAATGGCCACAAGTACACCATACCCAATGCGTACTTCTGCATGGTCAATTTCCTCAATCGGGAGATGCATGTTGCAATTGTCAGCAGCCATCAGAATAGCACGCGCAATGGGGTGCGTTTGCTTATATTCTGCCGTAGCCGCAAAGCGCAAAATCTGCTCATCGGTATAACCCAAACATGAGTGAATCTGCCCAATATGGGGTTGCTCTTCGGTCAATGTACCTGTTTTATCAAAAACAACTGTATCAATTTTGTTGAGCAATTCAATCGTCCGGCCGTCTTTAATCAAAATACCTTTTTGGGCGGCAATGTTTAGAAAATTTAGCATCCCTGTTGATGTGATAATGGTAAGTCGATAGCGAAAATGTGAGTTTAAAATGATGAGTGACTCAACACCGCCTAACACAGGCCACATTAACCCTGTCAGCAAAAATATAGGCAACACTGTGATGTCAGTCATGCGTTCTGACCATAGCTGCATACCCGTTTTCACATCAACCGTCTGATTTAGCACGTCACCAATGTGTGCTGCGACTGTCTCGTCACCAGCCTTATTTACCTCTACTTCGAGCCGTCCTGAAAGGAGCATGGTGAGCGCAAAAACCTGATCTCCCGGCCCCTTTTCAATTGGTTGCGATTCCCCTGTCAGCAAATGTTGATCCACAGACGCTATGCCAGACACAACAGTTCCATCAATAGGAATGGTTTCGCCGGGGTTGATCACAACAATGTCTGCCATATTTAACTGCTCAAAGGGTATTTCTGTCTCGACCCCATCTAATAAAACCCATACGGACCGAGGGCGTTGCTTGAACACATCTACAATATTATTGCTTGAGTTATGCTTTAATTTGAGCATTAACTTACGATTAAGCAAATAAAGGGCCAAGTAGAAATTGCTGGCAAGAAAAAGTCCTTTTACAACAAGCAAGCTAATCAGTATTGCCACTAACACATGAACGGATAGTTTTTTCTCATAAACGAGTGATTTATAGCTTTCTTTATAGACATTTTGAAGAATATAGAGAATCGCTGGTAGGCTCAAAAATCCCATAGAGGCTGACATGGCAAATGATGCTAGTGCAGATACACCAGCGGATGCGAGGAAGAATTTCGACTTTTGATTAATATCTCTTTCCTCATCACTAATCGTTAATTCTGCGTCTAAGTCAGAGTTTAATAGGTGCATTTGCTTTTGATGAGAATCTGCAAAAAAAGAAGAAATCCCTTTTATCCTATAATTATTGACAGGTGATTTTAATTTTTCTTTCAAGAAGTATAGTGTACCTTTTTTATCATCTTTCTTTACTATAGTATTTTCATGAGACAGTATAGATGCAATGAGTGGCTTTCGCTTAAGTTGTTTGTGTAGT
>JBCCFC010000771.1:0-6674 GCA_039029935.1 Chloroflexota bacterium | reverse complement strand
GTCGAACGTCAATTACGCCCCGATTATGCGGTTGCCGCAGAGCAACTGGGTGTGAGCGAAGAAGCGTTACGAGATGCGTTGAGCGGAGACTCACTTGATTATGAAGCGGCTGCCACCACCTTGGGTGTTGACGTCGAAACACTGATGACTGCGCTAGAATCAAGTCGTTAAAAATTTATTTTGACCAATTTCCCAACACTTTGCGTTTTCGTTCGTTTTATTGAGTGAAGGGTGCAAGCGTTGCACAGTCAATCAATAGGTAATTGTTCAGCCCCGTATCAAAAAACTGCGGAGTTAGCACTCTCTAGTGCAGGTCGCACACGAGTGAGCCAGCATTAGAGAATGCTAACTCCACGATTTTGAGCGCTGAACAATTCACATCAATATTTTCAAAAGGAGTAGATAATGTCGAACGAAAGTACAGCAAAAACATATCATGATGTTGGGACATTGGATTTGACAGGCATGACGGCAGAGGATTTGGCAAACGTTGAGTCGATTCATGATGTCGGCACAATCCTTGTGCCAGAGTCATTGATGGGTGCGTTGGCGAAGATTCCCATCTCCAACGTTGGTGACACGATTCCTGTTCCCGATGGTAAAAAGGTGCAGATACGCAATATCAACGGGCCAGTTCAGATGGGTGGTGACTCATTCTCAACGCAGGATGACGGCACGTTGACCTTTATGATGCTCAACGGGCCACTGGTCTTTACATCACCTGTCACCAACACACAGAATGTCCAACTCGTTATCAACGGACCCGTGTTTGCGCCGCATGGTAGTGGTGATGCTCTGGGTGCAGCAATCCAGCAACTCAACGGGCCACTGGTCTACTATAACCCTGGTGATGGTGAGATGAAAGTGCATACGGGCATGGCAAAACTCCATGCATCGGCCTTTGCCAACACCAATGGGAAGCCAGAAGATATTTTGCTCATTGCAGGTCAACTGTTTGTGACGGGAACCATCGAATCCATCGGCTATCGGCAGGTCTATATTGTCGGGCAGGCGTTGATCCCCAAAGAGAATGTCGAGATACTCTCGTCGTATATGGAAGTGACAGGTCAGGCCATCTGGTACCCTGGTGACACAGAACCACGCCTCTTTAACGGTGAGGAGTCGTTTAGCACCTTCTTCTTTGAGTACCTGGATGAGTCAATTACCATGATCATCAACGGTGAGGCCACATTTGACGATGATGTCACAGTCGATATGGTACGCGAAAATGTCCGTGAAGTGATTCTCAATGGTGTGATTAAGGCCCCCAAGCATTTGGTTCCACTGCTGCAAGTATTGGCAAAAGAGAAAAATGGTGTGATTCAGGTTATGGGTGAGGATGAGGCGTAGCGGTATTCGGTGCAGCGGTATTCGGTGTAGCGGTATTCGGTCTGTCGGTATTCGGTCTGTCGGTATTCAGTGTGTCGGTATTCAGTATTGACTCGCTGACCTACCGACCTACCGACCTACCGACCTACCGACCTACCAGCCTACTGATTACCCACCTACAGGAGTCATACCACATGAGCAACCAACATGAGCCACTTTTCAACCAACTTTATGAAGCCCATTATTCAAGCATTTATGCCTATTTTCTAGGGCAGACGGGTGATGCCGAGCGGTCGCTTGATTTGTTGCAGGAAACCTTTGTCCGTGCATGGCGGCACATGCCCAAACTGGTGGAGATGCAGGAAAGCCAGCATCAATACTGGCTCTTTTCCGTCGCCAAGAACCTATATACCGACTCGCTGCGACGGACCATTCGCTGGCAGAAGATTGAAAGTGACATGGTTTCTACTGCAAAACAGCACGTTGTCGAAACCAGTACGCCTGGTGAGCAGGATGCCATGTCGTTACAAACACAACTGATTGTGTTGGAGGAAGCGATGACACAACTGCCAGAAAACCTGCGGGTTGTGCTGTCTATGAATGTGCTGGGTGGCATGAACAGCAAACAGATTGGCGAAGCCTTGGAGATACCCGATGGCACAGTACGTTATCGACTCTCCACCGCCAGAAAAAAATTGGTTGAATTTATGGAGGCACAATAACGTGAGCAATCAAGGACACAATGAACTGCCCGAAATGGCGTTGAGTGCAGCACAAAATGCCAAGCTAGACATGCTACTGGATGCGTGGCGACAACAACATCAACTTGCGCCAGCAGTGGTTGAGCAGGTGCGTCAGAATGCTATCGACCATAGCATCGTTGAAGAATTACCCGAGGACTGGTGGGTACACTTTAGTCGTATCATGAACAGTGTGTTGGCGAATACCAATCAAATGCAACAGCAGCTTGTGGATTCGTGTATGTTTGAGACACAACAGTGGATGAGTAATTGGACAGCTCCGTCCTATGGACAAAATTATCTGCGGCCAAGTGCGGTTTAGGCGATCGGCATATGGTATGAAAGAAGGGCGACGTTAGGGTACTAGCGTCGTCCTTCTTTTATTTATGGCTAAAACCTGCTATAATCGCGTGGGTTTGTGCGGGTGCGTTGTTGAACGCATTGTCTTGCGGCTTTTGGTCAATTTCTAAATAAAACACAGATAGGGATAGTCTATAATGAGTACAACACAATATAAAGCCAGCCAAGAAGAAGAAAGTCAGCGTTATTCGCGTCGAAACATTCTTCGATCTGAGTATCTGTATGAGCAAGGCTTTCAAAGTCCTGGCGGGACCGACTTTGTAAAGACATTATGTCAGCGTGTCGATATCGAGCAAGGACATCATGTGCTAGAAATTGGTAGTGGGCTGGGCGGCACAACCTTTTATTTGGCCGAAACATATGACGCTTCTATCCTTGGATTGGACATCTCTGAACATATGATTGCCTTAAGTCGTGAGCGTCAACAAGCGCGCGGCATCGACTCAATTACCTTCCAACAGGGTGATATCGTCCAGATGCAACCGCCATTATCAACCTTTGATCTGGCATGGACCCAAGACTGTCTATTGTATGTTTCTGAAAGACCTATCGCGTGGCGTCACATTTATCAAGCATTGAAACCCGGCGGTCAGCTCCTGATCACCGATTTTTGCCGTGGTACTGAACCATTGACCAAGGCATTTGAGGAATACGTCACCACCTGTGGTTATTATTTGGAAGATATCCCCTCTTATGCGCAAACTTTGCGTGACGCACAGTTTATCGATGTTGTGGCTGAGGATATTACCGATCAATTCATTGATACACTAAAGCGTGGCCACGAGCGCATATTGAGCAGAAAAGAGGAGTTTTTGAATCAGTATAGCCAAGATGAATTTGACTATCTGCTGGGGCGTTGGGACACAAAAATTGAGTTTTGTGAGATTGGTGATTTCCGATGGGGTTTATTTATCGCACGGAAGTAGTTAGGGGGTGAAAATATCAGTTCAAACTTTAGAATTACACATTGAGTCCACGCCAGGGATCAAGAATGGAAAGCCTCGAATTTCGGGGCGTCGTATTACTGTCGAAAATATTGTCATTTGGCATGAGTGGATGGGCATCGCTGTAGATGAAATTGCTACGCAATATGATCTGACTCTTGCCCAAATTTATGCAGCCTTGAGCTATTATTTTGATTATCGTGAAGAAATTAACGATTCCATCAAAAAAAGCCAAGCATTTGTCGAATCACTGAAAAAACAAATTCCATCTAAATTGCGATTTAAGTCAAATCATTTAAGTCTTTAGAAAAATATACTATAACGGATTAAAGGGGGAACGGAATTAAGTCTCCATACACGGCAAAAATCAGTTTGATTCCCCAATCCCCTGTAGTATATTTATCGGTTTATTTTTAATTATTTTCTCAGCTTTACTTCTTTCACATAAAAATAGAGAGCACATCAATGAGTAACAACACTGATTCAACAAGAAACAAACCAACCACCCTCACCCAAGCCGTCGTCACCACCAATATCGACGTCCGCTTTGCCGAAACCGACCTGATGGGGGTCGTCCACCATGCCGCCTATATCGTGTGGTTTGAGGTGGGTCGCATTGAATGGATGAAGGCAGCGGAGATGCCCTACACCGAGATTGCGGCTTCGGGGCATCATTTTGCGGTGACGGGTATTAATGCAGCCTATCGTACAGCCGTGCGCTTTGGGGGTGCGTTAGAATTACGTACCCATTTGTCGCTGTTGCGCAGCCGCAAGGTGCAGTTTACCTATGAGTTGGTTCACAAGGCAACGGATGAGCAGCCAGAGGTAATCGCCGCGACAGGAACGAGTGACCATATTTGTGTCGATTTGGAGAATCGCATGGCAAAGATTCCTGCGGATATTATGCAACGATTGCTTGATGGGGCGGAGAAGATCAGTCAACAGGTAACATGATTCACGTAGAACAGCACGGTGCTGTCATCGCCATCCGCATGTCGCGGACAGTACTGGGCAAGCCAATTTACTGGACAGCCGCCTATTGGCTGGATGGGCTGTTGATCGACACCGGACCCACGTGTACAGCGCATGAATTACTCAAAATTCTACAGCAGGTGCATGTGGATCAGATAGCGATCACCCATTATCATGAGGACCACACGGGTGGTCTGGCAGCATTGCGCGCCCACTACCCGAGCATCCCTATTTATGTGCCTTGGCGCACCAAGGAACTGATTGAAGACCCGACAAAGAAACCAATTCAGTTTTATCGTCGTTTTATTTGGGGGATTCCACAACCTGTTGCCAATTTACAGACATTTGACGATACCGACTATATCCTACAAACACCCGATTATCGCCTCCGTGTGATTGATACGCCGGGCCATACGCTTGATCATGTCAGCTTTTTTGAACCGCACAAACGTTGGCTGTTTTGTGCCGATGCGTTTATTGCAGGTCGTGATAAAAGCTGGTCATCCGAATTTAATTTGTTTGCCATTGTCAGCAGCCTGCGCACATTGGCCGCACTGCGTCCAGAGCGGCTTTTCCCTGGTAGCGGCAATGTCCGTCGTACACCCCAACCAGAAATTCACGAAAAAATCGGTTATCTGATACAATTAACCCGTGAGGTCGCAAAATTAGATGCGCTCCAAATGGACACCGAAAAAATGATATCTTATTTATTTGAAAAAGAATCGCGGATGACTTTTTGGACGGGAGGACATTTTTCCGCAGCCAATTTGATCGAGGCATGTCGTGAATATAATGACATTTTTATGCCCAACAACCACAGTGAAGATGGTGCTGCTGGTACACAGCAACGGAATTATGCCTATCGCAAAAATAGATAGGCGACCTCAGCAGGCCAAGCCTACCGAATTAATTCGGTGTTTATCACAGGAAGTACACTGAAGTGTACTAGACACAGCCTGTTTAAACAGGCTTCCTGTATTAGCATGGGATTTGGGCCCCATGTGGCAATATACAGCGGCGCAGATTCACTGACAATACCATTGAACGCATATGATATTGAATAATAAACAACTTAAACGGCTTCTACACATCACCATTATACTACTCATCTCATGTGTACTTCTTGCCTGTGCTAGAACGATAACAGAAAATGTCGTTGGAACCCTCAATGGTCGTGAGCAAATGCTCGATGCCTACCTCAACAACAATGAGGAATTGTTGACAGCGCGCAACAGCGTTGACACGCGTCCAGTGCAGTTTGTGGTGGAGCCGGGGACACCTGCACGTGTGATTGGGCAAAATTTGAAAACAGCAGGGCTTGTGCAGGATGAAGTACTCTTTGAAGCGTATGTACGGATCAACGGTCTCAGCAGTCGGCTGGCAGCAGGGACATTTACCTTGAATCCATCTATGAACTTGATCGAGGTTGTGGAGATTCTGCAAAACGCCAGAGCGGCCAGTGCCAATCTGACAATCCCTGAAGGGTGGCGTTATGGACAGATTGTCGACACGCTGATTGCGCAAAATATTTTTTCTGATTTGGTTGATGGTGTCTCGGCAGAAGCTGAACAGTATCATCAGCAAGTTTCGGTTGGCGACCTGACACAACTTGACCCCAGTCGCTATCCGTTTCTACAAGAGCGTCCCGCAGGGACAAGCCTAGAAGGGTATCTATTCCCCGATACCTATGAAATTGCCCTTGAAAAGACAACCAGCAATGTACTGCTCGAGCAACAGCTTGAGAATTTTGCACGGCGGGTTCTGCCATTGTATAAAGAGGCGGTTGTCGATGGCTTGACACCCTACTCGTTGTACGAAGTTTTGACCATTGCGAGCATTGTTGAGCGAGAAGCCGTTGTGCCAGAGGAGCGTGCTACCATCGCTGGTGTCTATCTCAATCGGTTGGATGTGGGTAAACGGCTTGAGGCAGACCCGACTGTGCAATATGCAATGGGCTATCAGCCAGCCCCTGACCAATGGTGGAAAACACCTGTCTCGCTGGCGGAATATAGCACAGTCGATAGCCCTTATAACACCTACCTCTACCCGGGGATGCCACCCGGCCCAATCTGTAACCCCGGACTTGCCAGTATCCAAGCGGTGCTAGCACCAGAAGACCACAATTATCTTTTCTTTGTTGCGACACCAGACCAAAGTGGGGCGCATGTCTTTGCAGAAACATTTGAGGAACATGCGCAAAATGTGCAACGTTATCAGCAAAGACAGAATGACTAGACTAACGACAAAATAAATCGGACGAGATTCGCATAGAACAATGTCACGATATAGGTTGTGTTGCGAAACCTATGGACTTACACAGTTGTAGAGG
>JBCCFC010000770.1:0-6676 GCA_039029935.1 Chloroflexota bacterium | reverse complement strand
CCAACACCAATGCTTTCTGGTTTTCTTCGTCCTCCGTAAAGAAACGACCCTGAATCAACTCAAGGTTTTCTGTCAGTGCATAATCCACGTTGGTGGCAACGACTTGGATGTACCCTCGTTCGGCCAATCCACGAATATGTATATCATATAGCTCTTTGATGGGTGCAGCCGCCTGAATCGCCGAACGCCCGATCAGACCATGCAACAACGTGACATCGCGCATCGTCAGCGGTGTGACCGGGCTACCATCCTGGTTAAACCCTTCACGAATATTCAACTTTGTTGGCAACAGACTGGACATCCCCTCTTCGGTCACTTTCTGAAATCCACGCCCAATGCCCGTCATCAACAACACAGATGTGATGCCCACAATCAAACCCAGTAGGGTTAAGGATGTCCGCATCTTGTGCTGCATCATGTTTTGCAGCGCAACATAGAGGAAAAGACCAATCTTCATGGAACGCACCTACACTCGCTCTATCAACTGTCCACAAATTAATCGCACATGATCGTCATTACGATACCTTAGACCGACGCGCTTGTCAAAATCATGAAAACAGCAACGAAAGATGTCGTCATATCCTACATGACAACACATTGACAGCTTTCTTGCCCCAAAGATCCCCTATGATAGGAGGAATAAGGCCGTTTCACAAAATAAAATACCCGTTCAGTGAGCACGCCCGTGCGGGTCAAACTCGTGAGATCAACCCGCACGGGGCGTGTTCACTGAACGGATTATGGGTAATTATTTTTGTGGAATAGCCTAACTGTTTTCCGTTGTAACCATTCAGACCCCTGAGCCTGTCGAAGGGGCGGTTTCGACAGGCTCAACCGACAGGCTGGGGGCTGAACAATTACTTTCCGTTTCAGCACCAATCGTTCGCAGTGGTGATCGTCTAACAATCTATTCAGCAGTAATCAACAAGTAAATAATGATAAAAACACAATTTATTTCAATAATGAGCATATTTATCTTGATGTTCATCCTGCATCCATCCTCAACCCAATCCACCCAAGCCGCACCCAATGCCTGTGGTGGCCTCAGCGCAGAAGGAGAGACAGCAACACTCCATGGCCTATTCACAGTGGATGACGATGCTAACGCCAGCGGTGGACAGTACATTCACGTGCCAGATGGCCCCGGATACAATGCAGATAGAGCAAACCTGACGAACAGCGCGGCGTTCTGTGTATACGTGCCCGTAGCAGGATTGTACCAGATCAAGGGCTGGGTTTATGCACAGGATGGGACGCATAACTCGTTTTATGTGCTGGTGGATGGGCAACCAACCGACGGCTACATTTGGCATGTCCCTCAAAATACGGTCTATCAGGAAGCGTGGGTGACAGACGACAATACAACGGTGCAGGTGGCGTTGACAGCGGGTGAGCATATCATCACCTTTAACCACCGTGAACATGGCACGCGGCTGGACAAGATGGAATTGGTGTTGATTGAGCCATTTGCCGAGGGTGGAGCAATCATCAGCGAGTTTATGGCCTCCAACAGCAGCACCCTCAATGATGAGGATGGCGATAGCTCAGATTGGATTGAACTGCATAATCCGTCATCGCTTGCGAGCGATCTGGACGGTTGGTATCTCACTGATGACCCTGCTGACCTGACCAAGTGGCAGTTTCCATCGACATTGATTGCGGCAGATGGCTATATGGTTATTTTTGCATCGGGCAAGGACTGGTCACAGGCCGGGGCAGAGTTGCACACCAACTTCAAACTGAGTAGCAGCGGCGAGTATCTGGCACTGGTGCGCCCCGATGGCGTCACCGTTGTCAGTGAATTTGCGCCGACTTATCCAGCGCAGTATGGCAATGTTTCGTTTGGTCTGGATGCCAACAACAGCCTTGTCTACTTTTCACCAGCAACTCCAGGTGTAGTCAACGGCACGGGCGTCCAAGTCTACTATCTCGCCGAACCAACAGCCAGCGTTGAGCGCGGTTTCTATGACACGCCACAGACAGTCACGCTCACGGCTTCATCCGGCGCAACCATCCGCTATACCACCGATGCCACCGACCCGACGCCAACACATGGCACAATCTACAGCGATCCGCTGACCATCGACCAGACGACCACATTGCGCTTCATGGCCTATCAAAATGGCGGGGGTGAGGGCAACGAGTCCACCATTGCCACACACACCTACATCTTTATCGACGACGTATTGACACAGCCAACCATGTTCCAGTCGGTCGTCAACGAGTATCAATCACAGATGACAGGGGCATTGACTGATTTGCCCACCATCTCCATCGTCACGCCCAACACCATCCCGGGTCACAAAACCAACCCCATTGAACCTGTACAGACATCGGTTGAATTAATCTACCCAGATAACAGGACCGGGTTTCAGGTCGATGCAGGCGTCAAGAAATATGGTGGAGCCAGCCTGAATCGTGCCAAGAATAACATGCGCCTCTTCTTTGACTCTGAGTTTGGCGTCAGCGATTTACACTGGCCCCTGTTTGAGGGATGGGGCGAAGGCGTCTACACACCTGCACAGAAATTTGACCTCCTCGACCTACGCTCTGGCGGTAGCCACGATCAGTTTCTGGGGGCAGCTGCACAGGGCGGTGGCGCAAGACAAGCCACCTATATTGCGCGCCGTTACATCGCCGACAGCATCCTCGACATGGGCAGCTTGGCCCCACACGGCTATCACATTCACGTCTATATCAACGGCGTCTATTGGGGGCAATACCAGATGTCGGAGCGTGTGGATGCTGATTTTATCGCTGAGTATGGCACGGGCAACGATGATGATTATGAGGCCGTCAAATCGACCAATGTGCAGAATGGCATTACGTGGAGTGTGTTGGATGGCGATGGCGCAATGTGGCAGGATATCGTGGACAACCATGCCAACTACAGTGATGTCAAAGAGCGGCTGGATGTGCAGCAGTACATCGACTATTGGCTGACCAAGACCTTTTTGGAATTTGAAGATGAATATCGCGCTGCTGGCCCTGTCGATGCCAGTACACCCGGTGGCTATGTCATCGACTCACCTGACACCGACGGCGCATTTAACCCCACCTACTTTCATCTCTGGGGGACGCCGTTGGAAGAAGATCACACGGGTTGGCCCGGTGTCCACAACATCCAAATTGATCTCTGGAATTCGGGCGACAGCGACTTCCACACACTTTTCTTTGACCGCATCGCCAACGCCTATTACACACACGGTGACCTGTCGGGTGCGTTGGAGGCATCGGTGGCACAGGCGCGCTTTGAGGAGTGGCGGGGCTACATCGAGCGCAGTGTCCTTGCCGAAGCCGCCCGCTGGATGGATGACCCTGGTTTACCCGCCAGTCGCGATGCCTATCTTGATGAACGCTCGCACTTTATCACCCAACGCAGCCCCATTGTCCTTCAACAACTCAAGGATCGAGGTTATCTGCCCATAGAGCCAGTGTCGTTTGTGGTCGATACACCGACCAACGTGCGCTATGTGCGTGTGATGAAGTCGGGTGACAATCCGGGACACCCTGTCATCAACCTTGGCGAAGTGGAAGTTTTTGACATCAATGGTGTCAACCGTGCGTTGACAGGCACAGCGGCGCAGAATTCCTACTGGGACATTGCCCGATTTACCGCCGATAAATGTATTGATGGCGCACTCACACCCGCCACAGGCCCAAACCTCAACATCTGTACCACCAAAGGCGATACGGCCAATGATTGGTGGGAGGTCGATTTGGGCGCAGTCTACGACATCCGCGAAATCCGCATCACCAACCGCACCGACTGCTGTGCAGATCGCTTGGGCAATATGTTTGTGCTGGCATCTGATACGCCCTTTGCCGCCACAGGCACAGATATTGCCGCTGCTCGCGCCAATGCCGACTACGAGTTTCAGGTTGAGCATGACGTTTTCACCTCTGCACCCCATCGCGCCTTTATGCTGTCCAACAACACCCAACAGGATAATTGGATCGATGGGTCAATCGCCATCTTCAGTTCAAGTGGCGACGAAATTTTCTACACGACTGATGGCACAGACCCACGTTTGCCCGGTGGAGCTGTTTCCCCCTCTGCAACGCAATACACAGGTCCCATCAACCTCACAGAGAGCAGCGTGATCAGAGCGCGACCGCGCAAGGATGGCCTATGGGGACCGATTACGGGCGATACCTTTCATGTCAATCCGCAGGCGAGCGCGGAGACGCTGCTGCTCACTGAAATTCACTATAATCCTGATGGGCATGACCCTGACCCTGTGTACGGCTCGGACGAGTTTGAGTTTTTGGAATTCCAAAACATCGGCAACGAACGCATCGACCTCACGGGTGTGACCATCAGCCAAGGCATATCGTTTACCTTTGGGCTGTTGGCACTGGCACCCGGTGAGCATGTCGTCGTGGTTGAGAATAAAGCCGCCTTTGCCAGCCGCTATCAAGACCCAGCCTCGACCTACTATCAACCTAATCTGATTGTGGCGGGACAGTGGACAGGGGCGTTGAACAACGGCGGTGATCTGCTGGTGATGCGTGACCGTGATGGTGTAGAGATGATGACGGCAGTCTATAACGACGGTGGTGAATGGCCGGGGCGCGCTGATGGCAATGGCAGTTCGCTCGAAGTTGAAAATATCAGCCAAGTACCGACGGACCCCTCTGCACGAAACACGTTTCTGGCCGATGGCGACCACTGGCAACCCTCAAGCGAATATCACGGCTCACCAGGGCGCACAGGGTTGGGGCCAGACAACCGCGTCGTCATCAATGAGGTGCTGGCAGCCAGTGACCCACCGCTGGTCGATACCATTGAGTTGGTCAATACGACGGGGGCTGCGCTCGATATTTCGGGCTGGTTTGTTAGCGACACCAGCAACGCCGATAATGGTGGCTTCCGCAAATACAAGTTTCCATCAGGCACAACGATGACACCTGAGCAATATCTGGTGATTGATGAAACTGACTTCAACGATGCGGCCAATCCAGATAATCTGGTCCCCTTCGCACTCAGTTCGATGACGGGTGATGATGTCTATCTGATGGAAGCCGAGGCTACGGGTAATTTGTTACGCTTTGTGGATCGCGTGGAGTTTGGGGCAACGGCCAGCAACGAGTCAATTGGGCTGTGGCCGGATGGGTTGGATGCGACTGCGCAGACGGGCAATCTCTATCCCATGCAGCAGCGGACTTTTGGTGCGGCCAATGATAGTGCTGATAACGCTGTGCGTGTAGGATCGGTGGTCATCAGCGAGATTCACTATAACCCACTGGAGGCTGACCAAGACCTTGAGTTTATTGAACTCACCAACAACGGCACAATCACCGAAACGCTTGACAACTGGCGGCTGCGTGGTGAGGTCGATATTGACTTTGTGTCGGGCATCACGCTTATGCCCGACACAACACTGATTATCGTCGGCTTTGCCCCGACAGATACGGCCAAAGTCGATGCCTTTCGTTCCGCCTATGATGTTGCCGACGATATCACGCTGGTAGGGCCTTGGCTCGATGATGATATTGCTGGTGTGCGCCTGAACAACGGTGGTGGCACACTCAAACTCCAACGTTCTGATGCGTTGGTCACGCCGCCAGATGGCTCATCGGCCTTCTATCCCATGCTGTTGGAGGATCAGGTGCGGTATGATGATGACGCCCCTTGGGTGATAGCCCCTGATGGCAATGGACCCTCGCTCTCGCGCATCGACCTCAGCATCTATGGCGATAATCCCACCAATTGGGAGGCAGGCGATCCACCGCTGCAAGTCTGCGTCGAACTGCTCCCCATCACCGACGTGCAGATTGGGCGGCTGGGCTTTGATGTTGTGCGCCTCTCATGGACACCTCCTTCCGACGGCTCCAGCGTCGAAATATGGCGCAGCGAGCAGCCTTACTTTGCACCCGAGGAGGCTGACAGCACGCTGATAGCAACTGTCCCCGATAATCGTAATAGTCATGATGGCCCCGATGCCGCGCTTGGTGATGTCGCCGTCAATCATTACTATGTCCTGCGTTCGGTCAATGGCTGTGGCGATGCACTGCTCTCCAACCGTGTCGGTGAGTTTGAGTATGCGCTGACCGAGACAGGCAGCACCGATTTCAACTGGGTGGGGCTACCGCTGATTGTGAATGACATCACGCTGGGTACAGCCGACAACGCCAGCTTGGTCAACCACATCATCGCCAACACCAGCAGCGATGGCGTTGGTGTCACACCCACCGTTGCCGCTATTGACCGTTGGAACAACACCAGCCAAAGCTTTGACAGTTACCTGCCTGATTTGCCCTTCCTTGGCGGTATTGACCTGCAAGTAGGACAGGTCTACCGTGTCAGTGTTGACTTGCCCGGCAACCCTGTCCAGAACGCGGTTTGGACCTTGCTGGGTGATGTCCCCGACGCGAGCGTCTTCACACAACAACTGAAAGCCACAGGCACAACCAACTACAACTGGATCATGGTCCCGCTTGATGCACAGACACTCAGCGATTCGGCACTGATTATCGACGATGTGCAGACCCGCAGCACGCCCTCGGTGACTGTCGTCAGCTTTGACCACTGGAACCGCGCCTCACAGAGCTTTGATACCTACCTGCCCGACTTCCCATTTGCAGAGATAGAAACCGCTGCGGGACATGTATATCGAATTTCGTTGGGGGATGGGGTTGTGCCAGGGACTGAGGCCGTTTGGCGGTAGTTTCT
>JBCCFC010000769.1:0-6677 GCA_039029935.1 Chloroflexota bacterium | reverse complement strand
TCCCAGGAAGAAGTATCGCTGATCATCTCCAAATTCCAGTCTTCATATTTTATCGAGTATACGCCCTGGGATATTGAGCGTATTTGCCATATACGTTTTATACTGTTCCCCAAACTGGGCCATCATCATCTCCTCTTCCTTGGGTACACGCAACAGGTACATCAGCCCAAAGCCGACGATAGAGCCAAACCCGGCCAGCCAGTTGTGGAGCAGTAGCGGTTGCGCCAGTGCAATCAGCCAGATGGCACTGTACATAGGATGACGCACATGTTGATAGACGCCATTGGTGATCAGCGTGTGTTCGTCACGAATTTCGAGCGAGACAGACCAGTTTTTTCCCAAGTCGGCATGTGAACGCCAGAAGAGCCAGAGTCCCACCGCCATGACAATAACACCGATGCCGAGTGCCCAGAGTGGCAATGTGTAGTCGGCAAAGGCAAGCAAAGGCGAGACGATGTAGATGAGTGGCAGGAGCCACATGCCAATGCCCACCAGTGCCAACAGCACTTTTTCCTGTGTGTCTTGCTGGTTGTGGGTAATCTCATTGCTTTTGTTGCGTTTCTCATGCGGGCGGCGTATAATCGACATAATGACGCCAGCCAATACAAAAAGTATTTTTCCAATAAGCATCTCAAGCCTCCTGAATTTTTAGACCAAACGCATTAATTTGCAGGTGAGTCAGTCGCAACAACAGCAGCAGTTTCACCACCTCCATGCCGATATAAATGAGATGATAGGGGGCCTCTGGTACGGTCTCACCATTGATAATCGCCAGTGTACGCGCATCCAGTGCCGTGTAGAGCAGGATGGTTTGGGCGACCAGCACAAGCATGACCAGCCATGTCAACCTGCGTAGTGGCTGCAACCACTGTGCAGTTAATGTCACCAGCAGGATGACGGCTGCAAAGACAATCTCGACGCCATTGAGCGCATGAAAGACCAAATAGCCAATCTCTAGCCCCACCGCCAACGTCAGCGATGGTGCTTGAAACTTGAGCGGTGCCTCCATAAAGCTGATGGCAAGGATAAAGCCTGTCCACAGGAGTGTGAAGACGAAGACGCGTTCACGAATTAGTTTGAGCATAACTACATATTGAGTAAGATCTTCGGGAGGTGACGAAAAGCAATGAGTATATCCAGCGTATGTGTTGTCACCTCCCGAAGGTCAAGCTACATATCTATTGATACATCACATCATTCATATGATTCATCGACACATAATCGGCGACCGATTTCACCGATTTAGCCCCTTCAAGAATGAGCTTGACAAAACGTCGAAACTCATTTTCTGCCATGTAAAAGCCGACACCGAGTAGCCAAACTTCAAAGTTGTCATCCTCATCTTGGATGATGCAATAGAGCGAATTGCCCATGAGACAATTGGTCTGGAGGCGTGGCACTGTCTCTCGGAAAAAGTCGGCTATCGCCAGTAATTCGCTGGGCACAAATTCGATGCGCGCATGTCGCCAATGCAGACGAGCTAGTTCACCATCCTGTGTGCAGTCAATGTAGTTGCGAGGCCCCTGCGTGGCGAGCATCGTATCGACTTTGGTCGTGGCGCGTGACTGTCGCTGTGATTGTTTCTGTGACTGCCGCTGTGATTGTGTATTGGACTTTGATATATTTCTGTAAAAACCATTTTGACGCATTTTGTTTCTCCACAAAGTAATACAGGCAGGATGCCTGTGTTACTATACCCGACTGGATGCAACCCAATGTCCTGTGCTGACTTCGGTCATCTCCGAACCGGTTTCGCTATAATCAAAATTGGGGTCCATGATAAGACGTTGGCGATTCTGTTCAATATCTGGATCGGGGATGGGGACCGCTGACAGGAGTACCTGTGTATAGGGGTGGACTGGATTTTGGTAGAGTTCATCAGTGGGGGCGAGTTCAACAATTTTGCCACGATACATGACGGCGACACGCTTACACACGCTGCGAATCATGCTCAGATCATGGGCAATAAAGAGATAGGTAAAGTTGAATTCTTCCTGTAAATCTTGGAGCAGGTTGACGACCTGCGCTTGAATCGAGACATCCAGTGCCGAAATTGGCTCATCGGCCACAATAAATTCGGGGTTGACGGCCAATGCCCGTGCGATCCCGATGCGCTGTCGTTGACCGCCCGAAAATTCATGCGGATAGCGGTTGACAAAGAAGGGATTCAGCCCCACGCGTTGCAACAACTCCTGCACCTGTTCTTGGCGTTCTTTGCGATTGGCCCCAATTTTGTGAACATCCAGCGGCTCACCAATGATGCTGCCCACCGTCATGCGTGGATTGAGCGAGGCATAGGGGTCTTGGAAGATCATCTGCATCTTTTTGCGCATCTGCCGCAGACCCTCGCCCGCCATCGTTGATAATTCTTCACCACCCAATGTGACTGAACCCGATGTGGGGCGATGCAGTTGGAGAATGGTGCGACCTGTGGTGCTTTTGCCACTGCCCGATTCACCCACCAAGCCCAAGGTCTCGCCGGGATAAATGTCAAAACTGACGCCATCGACGGCCTTGACCGCACCCACTTGACGCTGAATGATGATGCCACTGGTGATTGGAAAGTGTTTGACCAGACTGTTCACGCGGACCAGTGGTGTATTGCCGTTGTGATTGTTTGTGTTAGGCATAGGATTTGATCTCCCTCCGCGCTTTCAACTCATCTGCCGCTACTTCACGCAGATCATACCAAGCAGCAACCAAATGGTCTGGTACACCATCTGGAGCAGGTTTCAACGGCGGTGTCTCCTCAAAGCAGCGTGGCGTAGCATAGGGGTTGCGTGGCGCAAAGGCATCCCCCACAGGTGGGTCCAGCAGATCAGGCGGTAATCCCCCGATAGGCAAGAGACGGGTTCCGCTTGGTTGGTCCATGCGTGGCAGTGAGTTAAGCAGCCCCAGCGTATAGGCACTGCGTGTATCCTTGAAGACCGCACGAACGGGACCGCGCTCGACAATGCGACCACCGTACATCACCTGAATGGTGTCGGCAATGCCCGCAACCACACCCAAGTCATGCGTAATCCAGATCACGGCCATGCCCAACTCTTTTTTGAGGTCTTTGATCAACTCGATAATCTGCGCCTGAATCGTCACATCAAGCGCAGTGGTCGGCTCATCAGCAATCAGTAGTTTGGGATTACAGGAGAGAGCCATTGCAATCATCACACGTTGACGCATCCCACCCGAAAATTGGTGCGGATAGTCATCCAGACGGCGTGCAGCATCGACAATGCCGACCAAATCGAGCAATTCTGCCGCCCGATTGCGTGACAATTGTCGATCCAACCCCAAATGCAACTCAATGGCTTCGGTGATCTGACGCCCAATGGTCAACACCGGATTGAGCGATGTCATGGGGTCTTGAAAGACCATCGCTATCTCCTTCCCCCGCACCGAACGCAATTCATCCTCGGAAAGCGTGAGCAAGTCACGGCCATTGAAGATGACTTCACCATCGACAATTTTGCCTGGGGGCATGGGAATCAGCCGCAACATCGAGAGTGCGTGAACACTCTTGCCGCTGCCACTCTCACCCACAATGCCCAACGTCTCGCCTTCCTCTAGGGTGTACGAAACGCCATTGACCGCGTGAACCACACCATCCTGTGTATAAAAATGGGTCTTCAAATTTTTTACTTCTAGCAATGTTCCCATGCACCTATCCCTTTTTGTCTATAGTTATGCTGCATCCAAGTTAGGCTACCCCACAAAATAAACTATACGCGGAGTAGGCGGGGCACCCTTTGGGTCCTAACGCCGGTGTACCCGTGTAAGACCCGCAATAGGACCCAGAGGGTACCCCGCTGACTCCGCATTTCAACGGGTGATTTATTTTGTGGATTGGCCTTAAGTCTCCCTACTCTGTTTAGGCTGGGACTAACTCGCCCATTAGCGCAAACTCCTCGGCAATCTGTTTGGACCACGTTTCAATGCGCTCCGGTGTCAACTCTTCTTGGTTGTCATCCAACGATAGCCCCATAAACATCCCTTCAAACTCGGCCACCGACTCATCATAGTCATAGCCATCCAACGGCCAAAAGCCTACGAGATCTGCCCCCTGTTCAACACAAATAAAGCCGACAATGCCAATCGCATCCTGATAGGTATCGGGATAGCCATATTGATCACCATGTCCAAAGATAGCGATCTGTTTGCCTTCGAGGTCCATTTCCCGAATATCATCCAGCACGGCCTCCCAATCCTCCTGCACCTCGCCCACATACCATGTCGGGATGCCAAAGACGAGCTTGTCATAGTTGAGAAATGTCTGAACGCTGAGTGGGCCAATTTCAACAACATCTGGTTCAATACCTGTCAACGCATGTAACTGTTCACCAATGGCGTTTGCGCTATCCTCGGTGTTGCCCGTGTTGCTCCCATAGAAAATACCAATTGTACTCATGGTTCACCTTCGATTAAGTTTGTGTGGCTGAATCTGAGCAGAGATGTGCGAAGTATGCGCGCATAGACCTCCTATGCGCTAGGATGTCTACAGATTCAGCATGAATATCTTGACTTGTATACACAATGTAGACATAATGTAGATACAGGGACCCACCGCTAGTGCCAGTAGCGGTGGGCATGCCAACATTGTGTTGGTTTCTGTTTGATGGTTGCAGTCGCTTGTGTACGACAGCTTCCCTCGTCTTTACAGTAACATATGAAATGCGTCATTTCAAGAGCTAGGCTTGTGAAAATAATCACGAGTCGATACGGAAAGGGTGAACGTGTTTGGTAAGGACGGTTGATGAGATTGTTTTATGCAGTTTATCAGATTTGTTAACCTTGGTTACAAGACTATATTTAATCACCAGCACTGACTTCACTTGCCAATTGCACTGCTGGACGGCGAAGTCGCTGAATCAGCCGCCCAATCAACCCGCCCAATAAAATCACAAGCAACGATATGCCCACTGTCGGCAGAATGATGCCAAAGATAATGGTCAACACCGTCACCACTCTGGGGACAAGCGCGTTCTTAGGACGATGAGGCGCACCCAGTATCACGCCTGCTGGCTTGCGTTGCCACCACATCACCACGCCGCTCACACTCATGAGCGCAATAATCCAGCAGGTGAGAAAGGCGAGAATTTTGGTCGGCATCCCATAGATACCGCCCGTGTGGATAGGATAGAAGTAGAGGATGGCCTTGGTAAAGCCTGTGAGGTCTGCCCAGCCGACCTGTGCCAGCACTTCACCCGAATATTGGTCCACATAGAAGAGCCGCGCTTGGCTAAAGTTTTTGTCCAGATTGGTTGTGAATGAGTATGTACCATCTTCTGTTGAGGGGATGACGGCATTAAAATGGGCAATGCCATATGCCTCGTCAAAGGTGGCAACCGCTGCATCAAGGCCAATTGTATCGGCGTTTTCAACCACCGCAGATTTAGGTGGATTGGTGTAGATTTCCGGCAGTTGACCAAGTGCCAGACCCATCCCCAGAATGGTGTATTGTCCTGTAAAGGAAAAGAGCATTCCTGTAAACATGATGAGGACGGCAAAGATGGCGATGTAGATGGCAGGTACGGAGTGGAGATCGCGCCAGAATATCTTGCGTGTTTTGCGTAGGCGCATACGCCAGACCCCGTGAATCTTGTCCTTGGCACGCGGCCACCACAGAAACACACCCGTGATCACCGAGATGATGCCCCAAGCTGTGCTGGTTTCGACGATGATGCGCCCCAACGTGTCGGCAAAGAGTTGACGATGGATGCGCAGAACGACGCCAAAAAAGCCTTCGTTATAGGCGCGCTCGCCTTGGAGTTCGCCTGAGTACTGATTGACATACGCGGTTGTGTATTCTTCCTCGGCATTCTCCATGCGTACATTCCACGTGCGTTCAGGGTCGCGGTCGATGAAGAGACTGCGCGCGGTATATGCTGGATAGGCCATCTCTGCGGCGGCAACAGCCTGAGAGTGGGCAATGGTTTCCGCCGTGACTGGGCTATCGACAAAGAGTAGTTCGCTGTCAATATATGGCTCGATTTCATCTTTAAAGACATAGAGAGAGCCTGTAATCGAAACGATAATGAGAATCGGCGCGATAAACAGCCCCATGTAAAAATGCCACCGCCACATCACACCATAGAGATATTTGGCCGTTTTTTTCTTGGTCATCGTAAGTCCTTTGTGCTGTATGCAAGGCTAAATTACAAAATAAAGTACTCATGCTCCTAGCCTATCAGCTCAGTCTGCGTGCTGAATTGCTGACTGGTTGAAATGCTGAAACGCTATGCATCATCTGAGGCCGTGTTTATTTTTTTGTTCGCTGTTTTTTGCTGAGTTGTTCTCTTGCCGTGCGTGATTGAACAATCAATATAGTAACGACGATAAAAAGTATAATTGCCAATGTAATTTGAATAATATCTAAAATCATAAATGAAACTATATCGTCAATACCTATCTGATGCACAAGCAGCAGTAGAATGCGCTATCCATGATGATGACGCACCGAGTTTGAAGTAGATGAAGAGTGCTGTTATAATACAGCCGGACTCAGCATGAATTTGTGTACAAAGTTGTTTATTGTTAGTGCCAGTAACAATAGACAACTTTGTACACAAATTCATGCTGAGTCCGGTTGTAGTATAACAGCACTCTTCATATACTTCAAACTCGGTGCGTCATCATCATGGGTAGCGCATCCTACTGCTGCTTGCGCACTAGATAGTTATGAC
>JBCCFC010000768.1:0-6680 GCA_039029935.1 Chloroflexota bacterium | reverse complement strand
GAAGGCAATCGGTTGGCACGAGCAGGTGATGTTGTGAATGCAACGGATAAATTTGCAGAGGCGGTCACACTTAGCCCTGAACTAACCATTAAACCGGAACTCGAGGCAATACGAATCGCTGCATTAGCAAATAAACAAGCAGGAGAGCGACTGGCGCAGGCTGGTGAGGTCATCAGTGCAACGCTTAAATTTGAAGCGGCAATGGCCTTAGACCCATTTCTGGCGATTGAACCAGAGCCAGAAGCGAGACGATTGGCCGCGCTTGCATTCTTGGATCAGGCATGGACAGACGAGAACGAGCGTAGTAAGGCAAGAGAACTGCTGGACGAATTGACAGAGCAGATGCCATCGTTAACCGTCGGTAGCCCTGTTACCGCAACCACTGCTTCTATCCCATATTGGCATTTTACTGGCACCGTAGGGCAAATGGTCATGATATCGTTGGTCTATACAGAAGATGGACAATTCGATCCTCCTCTCAAATTATACGATGCGAATGGCAATATTCTTTCAGAAGGTGATGCCGACCCTAAGGTTAGTAATGGCTATGATGCCTTCATCGAAGCATTCACCTTGCCAGAAACAGGAACCTATTTTGTGAAGGCTGGGCGTCCAGATAGTTCAGCGGTCTATGAATTGATGGTGCTGTCAGAGTCAACTGAGGCTGGCACTGAATAACTCTGGGAATCATATGTTGTGAAAACAAGTGCCAGCCCGTTGTACTATCATTCTGATGACCGCGTAATCACCACCAACACATCAATCGTACACCAATCGCTCAACTGCGCAATCTCTTGAAACTGCTCTCCCCGAAATGGAATGCGCGCCAACTGTGCGCTTAGTGTATCCGTATCACCGTCGGTTTTGAAATCCTCGATATCCTTCTTCTCCGTGCGGAACTGGGGTCCCAGCGGTGGTTCGGTCAGAATGGTGGCGTCAAAGGGCATGGTGCTGACAACCAGTTTGAACATATCGGAAACGGTTGTGACTGTTTCCGGCAGCGAATCGGGAATCCCCAAGGCAAGGCGTCGCCCGTTTGCCACGAGGAAGGATGACTTGGGTGTCAGTTCAACCGTACTCAATGACCCCGGCAGGGCGACAGGCCAAACACGATAGGAAGGGGCAAGATTGACCAGCGCAGCATAGAGGCGTTGGTCGGTGTGATTATGGATTTCAAAGGTCAATCCAGGGTTTTCCAACACACCGTTGCGTTGTTTGTATGGCAGGTGGATGATATCGTTGGCATCCAGCAGTGTCCCCGTGCCATCGCGGTCCATGCGCTTGACCGTGAGCGTGATATCGTCGCGTGTCAGCCTCGTATTGGGGTTGGTGAGTCCAGCCAAGTTGATCCAGCGGGCGATATGTTCCAACTGCTGGACAACAATCTGCGCAGCCATTGGTTTGGTGTAGGGTGTGTCGATAAACCGTGGCTGGTTTATCAGTGATGTAGGCTCTGGCTCATGCACTTGCGTATGATAGACACGGTAGACCTGCTCCTCCTCCATCGCGATCACACCCAGTTGCGCCGCTGCTATATCTGTATCGTGGCGTGACATGCACACAAAGAGCGAGGGGTTGCCATCATTGACCGTGTTAAGTGTTCTGTGTATGGGGGCAAGGGCGGTTTCATCGCCACTGAGTTCAACCAATTGGCGTGGCATGGGTGAGGCAATCACCACCGCTTTATAGGTATCGCGCCGCTGTAATTTTGACAGTGGAGGTGAAACCGCCATTGCCCGAACCTCCCGGAGGTTGGGCAGGGATGTCAGCGAGAGCGTGTCGTCCAAGTGGCTCTGCGTTGCCATGACATCCAGCACGGTTGTAAACCCCAGCGCATTTTGTAGTGCCAGTTGGTTGTCATCCTTGGGGAAGATTGCGACGGTCGTCGTCTCGGTCCGCGCACTTTCACCAACCCTATCATCCACACTTTCACTCATGACTGGCATGATGCCATGAATCGTACCCCCATCCATAACAAAACAACGTGTCGCTTGATTATATGAGACACCAAAACTCATCGAGCGTGGCTGGATGATATCGCCCCCCAAGAATC
This sequence comes from Chloroflexota bacterium, assembly GCA_039029935.1. Classification (GTDB taxonomy): domain Bacteria; phylum Chloroflexota; class Anaerolineae; order Caldilineales; family Caldilineaceae. The sequence continues at coordinate 4,627 of JBCCFC010000768.1, read as the reverse complement.
GCTGGTGGATACTTTCATCCTGTGCCTCCAGTTGTGGTGTCTGTTCAGCCTTGTTCAAGCGCACCAAGGCTGAGACATGTTTGTACAGGTCGCGATAGGTCAAATCGGGGCGACTCTCTGAAAGTGCTTTGCGCAGATAATAGGAGAAGACACCCTGTCGTTCTCGTTCCCTGCCCAACCTGCGTTCATATGCCTGTTGATGTGGGGCACAGGCCGAGAGCAAAATATGCTTACCCTTTGGGGGCATATAGACATGCTCGCTGTGGGATGTCTTCCCTGACGGTTGTTGAATGTAATAACTCTCTAGCGGTCGTGACCATTCAGTTGCAGGTGTCATGCGCACAAGCACATCGTCCGCCAGATTACGCGTGGCAGAGCCAGAGTGACAGGCATCCAGAATGACCACTGTGTGTATCTCTTTGCCCATCGAAATTTTTTCAATCAGATAGGCCAATTCTTTGTCTGCCAAATCCCACACATCGTCACGACTACGACTATCATAACAGACGAGGGTCTCATTGCGTCTATCCGGCTCCACCGACCAGAAGAGCGGGGGGGCGGGTTCTTGTGAACCATGTCCACTGTAGTAAAAGAATACAACGTCGCCATCCTGTGCTTGACCGAGATACGATTCAAAGCCATCAATCATGGCTTGACGTGTGGCTTCTTGATCCAGCAATATCAATGGTTCGGCCAAGGCTGTCGGCTTCACTCTGGCGTGCAAAAATTCGGCCATCCGCTGTACATCTTGGACACTACCTTTTAGACTACTGACGGCGGCATACTCATTGATGCCGACCAACAATGCATAAACCGTCATGACGATCACTCCCTCGCTTGATAAACTGTTGTTGTTTTTACGATTATTTGAGTGTTCATGGCGTAAAACCGATGAGGGGCGTCCACTCATGAATAGAACTTACGCAACTAAATAAGTTTTTCATATTGAACTAAGGGTGTTTTTTAAGTATTCTCCAAGTATTTCTGGAGAGTTTCTGGAGAGTTGCCGGAGTATTTCCGGAGTATTGCCGGAGTAATTCCAGAGCTATAAGTCGCCATTCCTGATGTATAATAAAGTGGGTATCAAAATAAGGCTATTAGCACAATGGCCGTTTGAGCCAACAAATTTGTTGTAGGGGTACAGGCTTCACTACATAGGTACCAACTTAACAAAACAACAATTTCAACCACTATACATTCAGAGGAGTATGAATATGTTAGACCTAACTGATAACAAAAACATTGATACATATGTCAAGGCTGTTGGGCATTTCAAGGATGCACCAGAAAAAGTACAAGAATTTCACAATTATATTCAACTTCATGCAGAAAACTATAATTTACCAAGTAGCCCAGAAGAAATAGACAACATCTACAACGATATCTATAAAGATTACCTAGACGATGATCCTCGTAACCCGGGGAGTAAGACGGGTACGGGGACTGGTAACTAGGTCAGGTCTTGCCAAAGTTGGGCAATCTCTTTGTGGGCAGCAATATTCTCTTGGAACGATGCTGCCCACGCCATGTTGGTAATCTTGTCAACATACGTTTGTAATAACTCATATCCTTGGTTGAGGATATCGGTGGCACGTGGGTCTTCGCAAGCCTGCAATACATGATAGCAGTTTAAATAGACTTCGGTGGGTTTCAGGAATATATCAATTTTTTTTGAATTTTTTTTGAGGTAAACTAAGACATCCTCAATATAGGAAATAGCGACTGCCTGCTGATTGGCCTCGCATAAAACATGTGCCAATGCTGCCATGATTTCAATTTCTGTATAATCACGCTCAGAATCTGCATAAAAATCCAAGGCTTGTTGATAGGCCACCATGCTACCCTGTGTGTCTCCGAGCAAATTGAGTGTATACGCGGTATACATGGACACCTCTGCCTGTAAGAAATTGAGGTCAAGTTGGTCTGCAATTTCTTTCGCTTGCATGGTGAACCCCAGCGCACGTTCATAGTCCCCTAAACCATTATAAATGAGGTTCGATTGTAGGTATACCGCAACGGTGGCTTCACGGCTTCGTTTGACCTGGATGGCCTGCTCTATATACTCTATCGCGGTTTGATAGATGCCTAATTTTGTGTATATCATACTCAAATGATAGTTTGCATTGGCAATATCCTCTCGGTGATTCATATGCACAAAAAACTGAAGTGCTTGTTGCCCCATTCGTTCAGCCTCCCCGTAATGGCCTAAATTCATGGTGACGCGACAAAGATTAATGAGATGTTTGCGTGGGTCCACGCCGACCTCATCGCTGAGTTGGACAACCTCTTCATAATAGATTCTTGCCATAGCATACTCACCCAACCACTCTTTGACAATGCCCAACAATCTGAGACACAAAATCTCCTCCCAACGGTGATTGGCCTCTCTATAGCGATTATAGGCGTCGTGTGCATCGCGAAGAGCCTTTGTAAAGTAATCCAGATAGAAATAGATCAACCCACGTAGGTAAAGACAATCCGCCACAAGCAGCGGATTTTTCGCCTGCTCTGCCCACACCAATGCTTGTTCCACGCTATCGTAGGCTTTTGTATAGTTATTTTGCCGATTGAACGCCAATGCCCATGTCCAATAGGCACGCGATTGGATGTAAAAACGTGTGGCTGATGACTCAGGGAGCAGTTTTACATAGTCCATGATGGTTGCTACACTTTGTTCCACCTGCTGACGTCCACCCATCATCAGATAGAAAAAGTCCTGTCTACACAGTAGAAGACAATAGAGTTCAACCAGCGCGATAGATTCCTGTGATATGTGTGTCGTGGTGATTTGGTCCATATGGGGTTGGAGTGCGTTGATTGCCTCGCTAAATCTATCAACCGCCTCTTGGTATAAGCCTCTGATCTCATAAAAAAGAGAGAGTGCTTTGCGGCTTGCTGCCAACTGTTCAATCGCCTTGACCGCAACCCCATGCGTCCATGCCTGTTGAATATTTTGCTGGTCAATGGCAATCGCGGTCACCGCTTCGTGGGGTTGCTCCCCTTGAATCGTCTCTGTCTGTTCAGCAAGCCATGTCAAATAGTAGTGCATATGTTTATCGTACACAGACCGTTGCTTGATACGACCGATTGACTGCTCCTGCTCACTGATGAGTTTATCTGTATCCAGCTTTTCCTCACCAAACTGTCGTAACAGCTCGTGAATCTCATAGCGGCCTTTGTCAATCTGCGCAATCAAGGAATGCGTGTGGAGGTGTTTGAGTTGGGGCAGCGAGACCCCGACCACTGTTCGCGCCGCTTCACGCGTGAACCCACCACGGAATACGGCCAGTTTTTGGAAGATTTCCTGCAGAGGAGTGTCGAGCAAACGCCACGAGTACTCAAAGACCGCACGGACGCTGCGTTGTCGGTCAGGCAAATCAGTCCATGTCGTTTCCAACACATCCAGACTCTCCAGACACTCCGCCAACAATTCCTCTGGCGTCAGAAAATCCATATGCGCCGCCCCCAGGACAATGGCAAGCGGTGTCCCCTGCACCAAGCGGCAAAACGCAATCACAGCCTGTTGATTTTCTGCAGTCACGGCAAAATCCACGTTTGTCTGTTTCGCCGCTTGTTGAAAGAGCTGAATTGCGTCTATCTGGATGAGTTCCGCGGGTGTCAGTGATGAGTGGAGGGCAGGCACTGTCATGCCAGCGAGCGAAAATAAGTGTTCCTGCTGCATCTGTAATGGCTGGCGCGATGTCACCAAAAATTTGACATCTGGGGCCGCGCGCATGATGTGTGAGATCATTTGGGTGGCAGATTGGTTCTGTGATTGGCTATATGACTGTCTCTGTGACTGTCTCTGTGACTGCCCCTGTACCTGACGCTGGGTTTGTGGCCTGACAAGCAGGTGTTCCACGCTATCCAGCACAATCAACATTTCCTTGGATTCCAGATACCCACAAACCTGTGTCAATGCATCACGGTTATCGGTCAACACGAGGGAAAGTGCCTGCACAAACGCTTCGGGGAATCGGTCTGTGGATTGGACCCCTGCCAAAGAGATATAGACGACGCCTTGCCCAAAGGTTTGCTGCTGCAATACCTTTTTCGCCATTTCGACAGCTAGGTAGGTTTTCCCGGTGCCACCCAGCCCCGTGATGGTCAATAGACGGCAATCGGGGTTCTGGAGTTGATGCAACAACGTGCCTAGTTCGCGCAAACGCCCGATGATGGGCTGTGTAAAGGTGGGCAGGTGCAAGCTCATCGTATCAGTCGTCTCGTTCATTTTGATCTCACCAAATTGCTGTGCCACTTGCTCTTTGTAGGCTTGATTGACAATGCGCTCGTAGGCGCTGATGGTGACGGCCATCGGCGGGACAGCAAATTCGTCGTCCAACATCGCCACAAGCGTATCATATTCATTGAGCGCGACCTGTTGTTGACCATCAAGTGCCAGCATCACCATCAACTGTCGGCTGGATTCCTTATCTGTCGTTGTGTCTGTCATCCTGTCTCTCAATTCACTCTTCGTCAAGTTTTTGCATCTGCTAGTGCCACTTCATGTGTTTGCAGTGGCTGTCTTGCAGTGCTGCATACATTGAAAAGTGACACTGTGTGGTGTTGGCATTGCGCACTCGCACTACACTAGCTCAGGTTTCATGTAGATTGTGTTATTAATTTT
>JBCCFC010000767.1:0-6692 GCA_039029935.1 Chloroflexota bacterium | reverse complement strand
CAGTTGTTTGCCAGTGGCTGCATCCCACACGCGCACAGTATTGTCATAACTGCCAGAGACGATTCGTTGCCCATCTGGACTGAACCCCACCGACATGACAGCAGATATATGGCCGTCGAGTTGGGCCAGTTGTTCGCCTGTGGCTGCATCCCACACGCGCACAGTACTGTCTTCATTGCCAGAGACGATTCGTTGCCCATCTGGGCTGAACCCCACTGACATGACAGCAGATATATGGTCGTCGAGTTGGGCCAGTTGTTCGCCCGTGGCTGCATCCCACACGCGCACAGTATTGTCTTCACTGCCAGAGACGATTCGTTGCCCATCTAGGCTGAACCCCACCGACATGACACCCCCTCAATGGCCGTCGAGTTGGGCCAGTTGTTCGCCCGTGGCTGCATCCCACACGTGCATGGTATTGTCAGAACTGCCAGAGGCGATGCGTTGTCCATCTGGGCTGAACTCCACCGACATGACATTCCCTGAATAGCGGTCCAGTTGGACCAATTGTTCGCCCGTAGCGACATCCCACACACGCAAAGAATCGTCATAACTGCCAGAGACGATTCGTTGCCCATCTGGACTGAACCCCACCGACATGACATCCCCTGAATGGCGGTTCAGTTGGGTCAGTTGTTCGCCAGTGGCTACATCCCAGACATGCACAGAACTGTCAGAACCGCCAAAGGCAATGCGTTGTCCATCTGGGCTGAACCTTACTAACATGACATCCCCTGAATGGCCGTCGAGTTGGGCCAGTTGTTTGCCAGTGGCGGCATCCCACACGCGCACGGTACTGTCTTCACTGCCAGAGACAATTCGTTGCCCATCTGGACTGAACTCCACAGACATGACATCCCATGAATGGCCGTCGAGTTGAGCAAGTTGTTTGCCAGTGGCGGCATCCCACACACGCACGGTACTGTCTTCACTGCCAGAGACGATTCGTTGCCCATCTGGGCTGAACCCCACCGACAAAACGGAAGCAGTGTGGCCGACAAAAATATAAATCGGGTTGAGATCGCTGCTGCGCCATAAACGTACTGTATGGTCTTCACTACCTGAAATGACCATTGTGCCATCAGGGCTAAAGGCCACGCTATTGACATCTCCCTGATGACTACGTTCAGCAGTTGGTAGGGTACGGACCAAGCGTGTCTGCTCCGTGGCATTGCGCAGAGCGGTGTAGGCATTGGCGGTGACATAGCCATCGTGCCACCATGTCGTCAATACGGCATCGCGCGCCAAAATCAACGCCTCGTCCCCCGGACGCTTGTCACGGTTGAGCAGAAATTGTGTCTGTGCTGCCAAACTTTCGGCCAGCACTTGACGGGCACGACGTTCAGCGCGTTCTTTTTCGGTTTCAGCGATCTCTGTCTGGATTTGTGCAATCTCTGTCTGGGTTTGTGCAATCTCTGTCTGTTCCTTGGCATCAGCCACCGCCGTCAACGCAATCTGCTCACGCTCCACCGCAAGGCTGGCATTGGCATCCGCAGTCTCCCTTGCAACCACAGCCTCATCTGCGCTAGCGTCTGCCATTGCCCGTGCATCATTGGCCTCAATTGTCCGCTGATTGGCAACCGATGTCTGCACAAAGGCCAGCACCACGGCAATGATAAACACAACCAAAGCGGCACTCAACCCCCCAATAATCCATTGGTTACGCCGCTCCCGCCGCTTGCTCTCCGCCAAGGCCGCCCGATCCTGCCAATCGAGCAGTGCCTGCCCCAGCACATCATGAAAGAGTTCATAGCGCGTCTCGCCTGTGGGTGCGGGGACGCCATTGAGCAGGCGGTTATCCACCAACTTGAGAATCAGTGCCTCCACCTGTGTGGCCGAGGTCTGACGGGCAAAGAGGTCACCACCAAAGGCATCGGCGGTAGGGAACTTGGCATATTTGGTCAAATCATCCAGCGTCAACGCAATCTTGGTCCCCGATGGCGTCACCAGCCGATCAAAAAAGCGTGTTGCCAAGGTGCGCTCAGTGGGTCTCAGGGCATCCAGCGTCTCATCGAGATAGTTGCGCACAATCGTTTTGGAACCACCCAACTCTCGCAATGTGGAGCGTCGCATGGTCTGTGATGCCCAGCTACGCTCCTTGTCCCACAATTTGGTCAACACCAATTGCAGATAGGGGGCCTCGATCTGGTCCAGTTGCTGTGTGGTTTGTGTCGGTGATGTTGAAGTACCCTGTTGCTCGGCTTCACTCGCTTGCGCACTGCCCGCCAGCGACACCTCACCACTACCCACCTCGTCCAAAATTGCCGTGACCAAGTTTTGCTCAATTTCGTGCGCTGTGCCATGTTCATGATTAAAGGCGTCGAGCGGTTTGCAGATGGCCTCGTCAGCAGCCTTGCGGCTCAAATGCCCCATACTCAGGCGGTTGTTGAGCAGCGTGGGAATACGCCCCTTGAAGAAGTCAAGTTTGGAGAGCGCATCCTCACGCAGGCTGATCAACACATTGACACGCAGGGTGCTGTGGTTGACAATCTGCACCAGTTGCGTGGCGAAGTCAGGGATTGCTGGGTCCTCCGCCTCTGGATATTGCTCACGGTAGAGAAAAAATTCCTCAAACTGGTCCAGAATCAGCAGGATATCGCTGTCTGTGGCCTCACTCCAGTCATCGAGTTGGGTGCGTAATGACGCCGATGTTGGCATCTCGACCAGTTCAATCTTCCGCTGCTTGCGCATATCGTCCAAATAATGCTGCGCCGCCTCTTCGACTGCATTGGATAACCCTGTCAGCGGGTCACTCTGCCAGCGGTTGAAATAGACCGGAATGACTTCGGGGATGCCCTCGCTTGTCATCGCCTCCTCCGCGCGTTTGGTTAGCCGATGCATCACGCCCGCCTGTAGCACCGACGATTTGCCCACACCGCTGGGTCCATAAAGCAGTGTCAGCCGCTGAAAGCCCAGATTGGCGGAGATGGTGGCGGTCTCCTGCGCCCGGCCAAAGAAATAGGGCTGGTCGGCCATTGTGTAGGCGCGCAGACCGATGTAGGGAGATGGGTTGGCTGACTGTTGTTGTGTTCGCTGTGATGTGCTCATGACAGGTATATTCATGATAGGGCCTCCAGCCAATCGTAGAGATAATCGACAACGGTTTCTGGTTCCGTGTCGATGGGTGTGATGTTGTGTTCCGCCCAGAATTTGGCCTCGACCTCATTAAGGCCGGGGTGAATGGCCCAGTTGGGGATGTTTCTGCGAATGGCGGGTGGGCGCAAATATTGCCAGATGAGGCGCAGATGCCAAGGCTGGAGCGAATGCCCAAAGAAGAGCATACTGTTGCGTTGAATCAAATCGAGTAGGCTGGTAGGCAGCAGGTTTTTTAGCTCACGTGTCTGATTATAGGCCAAAAATTGGTCTTCGGTGAGCAACACACTGTTTGGCTCATCGGCACTGATGCGTTGCCCACAAAGCTTGACAATGACCGGATGGTTGTCTTGGTCATGGCCGTGATAGGCGTTGGCTTTGTCAATCTCGATCTTGATGGGTTTCATCTGTCTGGTTGTGTAGGGTAACGCTGCTGGATAATGGACAAAATGCTCTGACTGGTTGACGCCATCCTCATCGATCCGATGTGGGCGATAGGCAAAGAGGTGATAGGGTTGCCCCATCGCATCAAAAGCATCTTCCAACAATTCATCAAAGGCAGTGGTAAAAATGACGTAACGGCGATTTTTCGATTTGGGATAGCCTTTGGTGCGCAGTCGTTGCGGTATCGTTGCCAGCAGCCAGTGGAGCGTATTGGGCAGCGTGAGGTCGACGTCATCCTCGTTAGAATAGAGCGTGTGCAACTGGTCATAGAGGTCTATCTCTCCCTCTAGCAGCGAAAAATACTGCGTTATTTGAGGCAATGAGCCAATCACATCCCCATGCCCATTGGTAAAGTGTGTCTGGCGCAGATCATCAGGCAAGTCCTCAATCAGCGTTGCCATCGTTTCGCTTGCGCTGGGTGGCTCCGGTCCCGATGATGGCAGCGCACTCATGCGAGGTATATCATCACCAAGAAAAATAATCAGCCGCCCATCACGCAAGGCCCTGCCAATGCGGTCGTAGCTCTTCTCCTCATCTGCTTCATAGGTCCGGCGTAGCTGTGACAGCAATGTATGGGCAGGCGTAAAGTTGGGGTCGCCGTCTACAAGCGCATACAACAGGTGACGCGCCATTGCCACCTCCCCAGCCTGCGCAAGTTCCTCGGCGCGCCGATAGGCATCCCCGATGATAGCTTGGTTGTGTTCAACTTGACTAAGGTTGTGTACTTGGTCCGATAGTGATTGTTTGACGGTTTTAAGATGGTCCATAGTATTGATTATAAAAAACTACAACGCTTTAATTTCTTCTGGGCTGGCTCCGACAGACAGCGACACACGCCCCCATTCATCCTTCGAGAGGTTGTTATACAGCTCAGACCAAATGAGATCATCCTTTTCCTCTGAACGTCGTCCATCAAATTTTCGACTGACAACCACGATATGAATCAAATCGTCATAGCCGTTGGATACATCCACAAAATCGGTGGCAGCGTTGAAATAGCCATTTTTGAGAACAGTGTAAATTTTTGTTTTTAACGTTTCCGAAGACATTATATCACCTCATTATCGAGAACCATCAAAAAGAACTTTGGCATCCTCAATACGGTGGTGGCTTGCTTTGGCTTGTTCACTTATGCCATAGTGTAAATCACGATTCATATTAGTTATAGCCTCATAAGTTCATTGGGTTTATGGTCATAACCTTCATTCCCCACGTCGATAGGGCGCATACCCATAATACTTCGGTCGGTCATCCAGCCGCACATGCAACCACGACACACCCCCGCCCGCTGTACTCAGCCACACGGGTTTATCGCTCAACCGCTGTTCCATTGCCATACCGACTGCGGTCCATAACGTATGTTGCTGTGCTTCCAGTGCATGACGCACAAACGCAGCCAAATGTCCATAGACAGCGTGTTCGCCTGCTGGACAGGGTACAACCAATGTGGCATCCCCACCCAGATTGGCAAAGATGACAATTTCACTGGATGGTGTCTCAGGAAAGTATTCGGAAAAGGCGTGGATGTCCGGTCTGCGCGCCAGCCCAGGGCTGTTGAGCAACACACATTCAAATGGACGGTCTGCGGTCGTGGTGGTGATGGGTGGTGTTTCCCAACGGAAGGCTGTGAATGGTGTGTCCGCCAGCAGCGTGATGAAGAAGGTGCGAAAACTGGCGTCGTGTTGCCAGAGGTGGAGGACGTCGCGGTAGGGAAGGGGGGATGATTTTTTGTAGAACGATATTCTGTGACCTTGGTCGTTGGATAATGTATATTGGTGTGATGTGTACATAATAGAATTTGTTTACATATTTATTATAGGTGCTGACGTGCGCGCCAGTATCGCAGGTTGGCTACCTGCGTCACAGATAAACAATCTGTGATACTTACCTCCGGTATCGCAGGTTGATTACCTGCGCCACAGATAATCAATCTGTGGTACTTGCGCCAGTATCGCAGGTTGGCTACCTGCGCCACAGATACTCTATCTGTGGTACTGACCTCTGTTACGATCTTCCCGACTCGCTGTCCAGTATCGCAGGTTGGCTACCTGCGTCACAGATAATCTATCTGTGTTACTGGGGAAGTATCGCAGGTTGACTACCTACGTGGTCCTACAAGTATTTACAATAGGACCACGACCATTGCTCATACGAAGCCACCAACCCTGCTTTCACTGGATTATTCAACACATACATAATAATTCGACGCCATTCTGCCAAGTCACGCACCACATGGTCATAGCTTTCGACTTGCCAGAACGATTGGCCTGTCCGTCCTAAGAGTACGTTAGATTCCTGAGCAGTGTATCGCTTGAGCGATTGCATGATACTGGAGATTGAGTGATATTCATTTGTGCCGCTCATCGTGGCATTATCCGACTGTTCTGCATCTTCGTCTATTGTGGCCTTTATCTCTAGCGGTGCAAAGACGATATGCGCATGGTTGGACATGATACAGAAAGCGTCTAAGCGGTAAACAACTTCATCACGATAGTGAAACGACTTGGCAAGTATTTCGGCGATACGTGGGTCGCCAAGCCATTTGGGGCCATATTGTGCTGCATCCAAATAGCGATCATAGCGACCAAAGTGACGCTTCTGCTCAAGATACAACGCACTTTTTCTGGCAAGCGGGTCATTGATACATCCAGCCTGTTCTTCGGCAAGTCGTTTCTGCTCTTGTTGTGCTTTTAGCACATGTAATGGAATTGAGTTGTGTAAACGGAAGGTCACGAAGAGTGTGGCGTTTTTGGGTTGGATGTGAGGGAGATTGCGTCGGTATTTGAGTTGGTAGTCGAGTGTGTTCATTGGTGTCCTCGATGGTTGTTTGGCTGTGGGACAGATAATCTATCTGTGATGCTTGCCTATAGTATCGCAGGTTGATTACCTGCGCCACAGATACTCTATCTGTGATACTCGCCCCAGTATCGCAGGTTGATTACCTGCGCCACAGATAGAGTATCTGTGGTACTTGCCCCAGTATCGCAGGTTGATTACCTGCGCCACAGATACTCTATCTGTGGTACTTGCCCCAGTATCGCAGGTTGCCTACCTGCGCCACAGATACTCTATCTGTGGTACTGGTTTAGTATCGCAGGGCAATCCAAATTTGCCTTTATTTGCAGATAAAGCTCAGCCAGACTCTACTTTTTGTG
>JBCCFC010000766.1:0-6693 GCA_039029935.1 Chloroflexota bacterium | reverse complement strand
TTACAAAGCAATTTCCGCGTGAAGAAACCTATTCTTTAACTGACCAATTACGACGCTCATCACGGTCCGTGGGTGCCCAAATTGCAGAGGCATGGGCAAAACGCCGTTATGAGCGTCACTTTATCTCTAAACTGACCGATGCAGATGGCAAACAACAAGAAACTAAACATTGGATTTAAACTGCATTAGACTGCCAATATATTACACATATCCAATCTGTGGAACTGCTTCGCCAATGTGAATCAATCGGGCGTATGCTTGGTAGCATGATAGCAAAATCAGCGCAATTCTGTAACCCAAATACACATACATTACGTGAATCCCCTGTGCTATACATCACGGACAACGACCCACTGGTGATCGATTCCCAATCCACCGATGACTGAGTCCCGATCGACTGACCTACCGGATACCGACCGACTGACCGACTGATCGACTGATCGACTGACCTACCGGATACCGACCTACCGAATACCGTTCTACCTGTTCACCACCGCCTGCGCTTCCTCACCTGCCCACACACGTTGCAGATTATCAAAAATAAAGCGTCCACGTCGCTGCCACGTATCAAAGGTAATGCCCGCTGTGTGCGGTGTCAGCAGCACATTATCCAGCGTCAATAGTGGGTTATCGGGTGAAGTTGGTTCTTCTTCCAATACATCCAAGACGGCTCCCCCAATTTGTTGTGCCTGTAATGCGGCTGTCAACGCTGCTTCATCAATCACGGGACCACGACAGGTATTGACCACGAGCGCGTTGGGTTTCATCAACGCCAGCGTATCTGCATTGATCAACCCCTTGGTAGCTGGCAACAACGGGACATGCAACGAAACAATATCGGCTTGGCGAAATAAATCATCCAAAGGCGCATAGGTCACACCCAACGCCGCCTCTTGCTCTTCAGGCACACGAAACGCATCGTAATACAACACATTCGCCCCAAAGGCATTGAGCAACTGCGCCACACGTCGTCCGATTTGCCCCAAGCCGATGATGCCAGCGGTTTTGCCATGAATCGTGTAGGTCGTCATACCTGTGTCAATGGCACTCCATTTGTTATTGCGCACATTGGCATCCAATTCACGAAAGCGACGATAGAATGCCAGAATCATCGCCAAGGTATGCTCGGCCACATCAATGGCATTGGCCCCACCATTGGTGGCGATAGGAATGCCCAATTCACGACACAGGTCCAGATTCATCTTGTCAAAGCCGACACCAACCAGTTGAATCAATTTTAGCTCTTTGGCTGCGCGCACAACCTTATCTTCGATCTGCGCAGGCAATAGAACCAAAAAGCTGCTATCCTGTGTGCGTTCAATTTTATCGTCAACTGACAAATTGGCAGGATACACCTCAACGTCAAAGTCCGCAGGTGCAAATTGGCAGAGTTGCTCAACAACACCCGCTGAAAGTTTTGCAAATATCGTTACTTTTGGCATTTATTTTCTTCTTTATGATTGTATAGACTGTCATGGTTCAGATTACCCCAGTTAAGGGCAGTCTGAACCATGACGATATGATTAGTTGTCATTTATTTTTAGAGAAAGGCTATACTATGCATGTTACACAAAATCACTCATCTGTCAAAACCTAGCTGGCTTCTCTGAATTCCCGATTGAATTTGGGAATTGGCAAAAATTAGCGACTTATGACAGGCAGGAAGACTTTCTGAGGGGTTAGTGCTGGTGTTAGTGTTGATGTAGGTGTAGGTGTAGCGGTGTCACTTGGGGTGTCTGTTGGATTTGGTGAGACACCTGTTGTTACTATCACTGTCGGTGCATTGCCAACCAAGGGCGCATTCGCATTGGTTGGTGTAGGTGTACTCGTTGATGTTGCAACGCTATCCATAATGGGCGTAATGGGTGCTGTCGTGGAGGTAGCCGTTGGGGTAGAGGTGACTGTTGGGGCAGGCGTGTTTGTCATAGGTGTCATCACAGGCGGTCTTGTCGGCGTCATCGTAGGTGGGATGACGGTATCAGTCGCAGTTGGGACAAACGTCGGCGCTGGTGTCACTGTATTAATCGGAGCGGGCGTAGAGGTAGGCGTCGTTGTTGGTGGATTGGTTGGTGCGCTTGTCGCCGTTTCTGTTACATTGACTTCCACAACAACAGGTTCGGCGGCAAGCCCATTCTGGTCACGAGCGTGGAAGATAATGCGATACGTGCCGCCTTGGTCGAAACGGTCATATGCACCAGTATAACTGCCTGCTTGCTCGTTCCCATCAGTGCGCCCTAGTACGATCATCATATCCTCGCTCTCAGCATTCAACTGACCATCGACAGAAGGTTGTTCATAGTCTGGTGGATAGACAATGGCCCACACGCTTTCTACTGCCTCATCATCTTCGACCTGAGCGCGTAAGTCTCCCTGCTGATGTTCAATGTGTTCTATAAGATTAGCAGAGACAATGCTAGGGGGTGATTCAGTGACGCTTGTGCCGCTGATCACGTTTGTATAGCCAAATCCAAACAATGCAGCAAGCTCTCGGTCTTGATCTTCGTTAGGCTTGCCATCGCCATTAGCATCCATCCAAGGGATTTGACTACTGAATAGGCCGTTTACATTCGCCGCCGCGACCTCAAAGCTGTCGGCAAAGTTATGGTTTTGACTTAATTTGACCATCAAGAAATCGGTAAAATAGGCACCGTCCCGTGAGGTGTAAGCATCGTAGTTGGGATCGGAAGACGTGATGACAATACGATTTGGAGCACTAATACTATCCTGATCCTGTTGGCGTCTATTGCTGGTAATATCAATAAAACTGCCAGAGTGGCAAGCTTCGATGATGATAATGGTATTGAGTCCAGGAATTTTACTTTCTAGCGTATGCAGCCACTGATTCAGTTGAGCAGGCCTTATGATCGCATCTTCGTCCTCATCTTCTGTATTGTCAATGTAAAATGTTTCTGGTGCGCCATGATCAATCATATAGAGAATCAGCGGGTTGGTCGCATCGACTCGCTCTGCCGCCCAGTCTATAATTGCCGCTTCGAGTGTATTGGGTGTGGCATCGTCATCACGCGTTTCGACTGTATCATCGGCAGAGAGATAATAGATATCCTCTCTGGCAATCCCTTTGGCTTGGGCAAGTTGGAGAAAGGATTGTGCAACACTGTTAATGTTTTCTTGAACAGGGTCATTCTTGCGGTAGCGCCCAGCCACAATAATCACCGCCTCTCTGGGTGGCGCATCCGACAACGGTTGGACCGAAATGCTATAGGCGAGATTGGCATTGACAGGGAGCGTGTCTGCTTCTGTATCAAAATTGGTGAGTCGCATATAGACAAGCTGATTTTCAGCGGCATTGATCTGAACTTCCAGCCCTGCTGCAAGCGATTCCGACCAATCCCCCGCAATATCGTGATTGCACTGCGTATAATAGACAAAATCGACATCCGCGGCAGAACCATCAGGTACACTCACCGTGATTTGATATGCACCTTCATAGGAAGCTTGGAAGTAGACCCAATCGACATCCGCCTCTGTATGGAATGTATGTGCCTGGGCAGCACCATCTGTTTCAATGAGTTTGGCAGCAGCGCAGCTATCATCTGATTCATGCCCATCTTCTTGATTGAATGGTGTTGGTGTAAGCGTTGCTGTTGCAGAGGGGGTTGCGGTGGGTGTATGGGTTGCCGTTAAGATGGGCGTATAGGTTGATGTTGATGTCGGCGTAGGAGTTGGGGTGGATGTTGAGGTCGATGTCGAGGTAGCTGTTGAAGTCGATGTTGAAGTATGGGTTGGGGTAGATGTTGAGGTCGATGTTGATGTGGGAATTAATGTTGGGGTTCCGGTAGGAGTAGGAACTGGGGTTTGGGTTGGTGTTGATGTTGGCGTTGGTGTTGGTGTTGGTGTAGAGCTAGGGGTAGCGGTCGAAGTTGATGTTGGCGTTGATGTTGATGTTGGCGTTGATGTTGGGGTTGGCGTTGATGTTGGGGTTGGCGTTGGTGATGATTTTTCAAAGAAATGAATCCAAGAATCTTCAAGCTGTGAGCCAGATACAGCGATGTATGCATCATTTGGCGTTGTGATATGGACTGTATTTGTAATAAGGGCCAAAGAGGTCGATGGGTTAAATGAGAGGTTATTACCTGTGTTTAATGTCGGTGTAATCGTGAGTTTAATTAATCCAGATGTATTTCCAACAAGAGCATCAATCGTTAGTGTGATCAGACTACCTGTATTCACAACCTCATACGTCTTAGCTGAAAATGTGAAATCGTTGGTTGTTGCCGCAAAGCTAGCAATAGAAATCGGCAGTGAATCGCGGATTTGTATCAGGGGGGCCGTGCCATCGCCAACGTTGGCAAGTTCTAGCGCATAGGTGAATGGCTCGCTTTCTCTCATGACAAATCCACCAGAAGACGTATTTGTCATCATCAATATGGGAAATTGAACTGTCATGATATTTGTGACAACCAATGGTCGTGACAGTAATGTTGGATGGGTAAAAACAGACATTCCAGTAATCGCTTTGGTTGCCTGCCCTGCTACTGGTTCAGTATCGGCATCTATTTTGACACGATATTGGTAGGTTGCTTGCTCATGACCCGACCCAACGTTATCCAAACTAAAATTTGAAGGAATCACAACATCAAATAGAGTATCGTCTTGATTGACATGTATATTATTGGGGGCCGGATCATAGTTTCCTGTCGCAGATGGAGATGCAATAACAAAAGATGACTCATGTATTTGTAATGATGTATGGATGGGGATAGATGTGGTTAAAACACCATTACCCGCAGGCATTGCTGAATTACTCAAGTTTGTAATATTTAAGTTAAAGACGATGGTGTCGCCAGGATCGACCGCTGCATTTGAGGTTGTTTGTCTGAACTGAAACTGAGTCGCAACACTATCCGTGCAGTCTATATCGCTCTGACAGGTTGTCGAGGTCACCTCTGACAATCGTGTGGTAGTCTTTTGTTCTGCCACATTCTTGGCGATGGCCGTATGAGTAAACTGTTTTGTCAAGATATGATAATGCGGTACATTGATCCACAAAATATAAATAACAATGATGATTAGTATACGAAGTCCGGTTTTAATGTTGGTCATGGTGATGTTCCTTTATCAGTTATACCCTGTGTCTGTCATCGAAAAGACAAATACACAACCCACTTTGGTCAAGCAGGTTGTGTATTGATTATATTTGGTTGATTCATATTTTTCAAATTGTCAAGAGAGCAATTTGTTCACGTTTGTGGATCATGACTGTTAAATCGATTTCGATGGTAGGTCAAATATCCCCACAGCAGTCCCCACCTACCTACCCACATGTGGGGATTACAACTCGCAGCCACCCTTGTATACTTGAGTCAATGTAAGTATTCGGATGTATTTGAAGCAAGTTAGGCTAATCCACAAAAATAAGTACTCGTGGAGTAAGCGTTCTCTAGTGCTGGCGTACTCGTGTAAAACCCGCAATAGAGATTGCTAACTCCGCGCTTCAATGGGCCTTTTATTTTGTGGATTGGCCTTAATACAAAGGTAGGTACAAATGACCACAACTATAGAACCAGCCAAAATAAAACCAACGAGAATAGAACCAAAGATGTTGCTATCAACCCTATGGATATTTATCCTCTTCAATATGCTCTTTCGTGATGTGCATGAAATGGCCACACGTGAGTTTCTGGAAGAAGCCTTGACCGGAATCATGAATGGCACAGTCATCACCGACGAGTTGATGTTGATTGGCGGCATCATGGTCGAGATACTGATTATCATGGTGCTACTGTCACGGATATTGCCCTATCGACTCAATCGCTGGACAAACATCGGTGTTGGTATCTTGGTTATGGTGCTTTTGTGGATGAATACCACAGCACCAGACTTAGATGATATCTTTTTTGCAGCCGTAGAATCTGTTGCATTGGTGTTCATCATCGGGGTGGCATGGCGATGGAAACAACAGGAAGCGTAGTGAAAGGATAAGACCATGAAAGCGATACTATGTACAGCATACGGTTCGCCAGATGTGCTTCAACTTCGAGATATCGAAAAACCTGTGCCAAAAGAGAATGAGGTGTTGATCAAGGTTCATGCGACAACGGCAACAACGGCAGGGCTTGCGGGTCGCACAGGCAAGCCCGCCTTTGCCCGATTGTTTAGCGGCCTCTCCAAACCGAAGCAACAGATATTAGGCATCGAGTTGGCTGGAGAGATTGAGGCGGTCGGCAAAGATGTGACATTATTCCAAGTGGGCGATCAGGTCTTTGGGATGACGGGTGCAACCACACCAGGTGCATATGCCGAGTATAAGTGTATGCCCGAAGATGGGGCATTGCTCATCAAGCCAGCAAGCATGACACATGAAGAAGCTGCTGCCCTTGTTGAAGGGGGAATCACGGCACTGAATTTTCTGAAGAATCGGGCCAAGATTCAGTCAGGACAGAAGGTGCTGATCCATGGTGCTTCGGGGTCAGTGGGGACGGCCTCCGTTCAGGTTGCGAAGGCAATGGGCGCGGAAGTCACGGGCGTCAGTAGTGGGCGGAATACAGAGCTAGTAAAATCTTCTTGTGTGTAATCAATGACGTGATCTGCGCCCAGAGATTTGACTAGCTCTGTATTCCGCCCACTACTGACGCCCGTGACTTCCGCGCCCATTGCCTTCGCAACCTGAACGGAGGCCGTCCCCACTGACCCCGAAGCACCATGGATCAGCACCTTCTGTCCTGACTGAAT
>JBCCFC010000765.1:0-6695 GCA_039029935.1 Chloroflexota bacterium | reverse complement strand
GGGCCATACAAACCCTCATCCCATCCACACTGCAACAAGTTATTTGACGATAGAGCATAGAGCACTTTCCTGAGCAGGACTTTTCGGCCTACTGCGTGTAATAGAGATTGCTAACTCCGGTCTTCAGTGGGTAATTTATTTTGTGGAATGGCCTTAGTTAACATGACTGATGTTAACAGGGCTATCGTAGCAGATTTTATGCAGCGTGTCAATCAAAAATTAAAATCCGAATATACCGAAGATGGCTATATCCATGGATCCAATAAAATCTTGGCGGATTCCCTTGACGCCGACTGTTCAAATGCTGGCTGGATGTCACTCATCGGGAAACGGTGCGAAATGAGTTGCTCCACCACAGGCGACTGTTGAATCACTTGTAAGATGGTGGGGAAACGGTTTAAGTTGTAGTGCCATGAACCATGCAATGTCACCCCCTTCATGATCATATCGGTCCAGTCTGTGAGTTCCAGCGTTTGCCCGCCAGCACCGACAAAGGCCATTTCACCACGACGACGCAGCATGTCGATACAGAGCCGCTGTGCCTGCGATGCGCCCGAACAATCGAGTGCCTTGTCAATCCCTTTGCCTTGGGTGATGTCTTGAATCTGTGTCCTACAGTCATCCGCAAAGGGATCAACCACAGCCATTGCGCCCAAGGCCAACGCCTTTTCTGCGCGATAGGGAATCGACTCGACCACAATCACCTGTGCGCCACGATAGACGGCATTGACAACGCCTCCTAACCCGACCGGGCCAGCCCCCGTAATCATCACTGTGTCAAAGGCATCCACGTTCATCCGGTCAAAGGCCCCAAAGGAGGGACCCAGCGCACAAAGGGCCAGCGACGCCAATTCATCGGACATCTCATCGGGAATCTTGGGTAACAGCCAGTTTGGTTTGACCATGTATTGGGCATAGGTTGCGCTGCCTTCACCCGATGGGATGTAGGTATGCGGGTCGGTTGGCACTTCGCAATGGATAAAATCGCCACCACTACACAGTGTACAGACACCACACGGATATTGGGGCATGACGACAACGCGGTCCCCTTCTGCGACAGGGCCGGGTTGGGCCACTGCAACCACCTCACCAACCGCCTCATGCCCTAAGAACTCGGCTCTGTTGCCAGAGAGAAAGCCCTTGTACTCAGTACACATGGGCGTGACTGTATTTTTGATGACCACCCAGTCACCTTTGGGTGTCGGGTCGGGTACATTGATGACCTCGGCGGTCTGTTCGCCACTGATGATTGCCTTTTTCATGAAGTTCTCCTTGATAGTCTAGGAAAGGATAAAATCAGCCAAGAGACACGGTCAGATTCTGGCTGAACGCTGACGGCTGATTCGCTGAACATTTTTTTATAGCATAGGAAAGTATAAAAATCGACCCCGAAATATGGCCTAATTCTGGCTGAAAGCTGGCCAGCTAACAAGCTGACGGCTGATTCGCTGAAAGCTTTTTTATGTTAAATTAAATCATGGAGCATCTGATAGAATGCAAATTTATCGGGATCAATCTCAACCCCATACGCTTTCCAGAAGAGCGGAACCCACTCATCACCTACATTGCGCCGAATACTGTTATCGACCGAGACAAAATCACGATAGCGGTCAGCAATACCAGCATACCCCAAGTCGATAAAGCCCATGAGTTGGTTGCCTTGGACGATGATGTTGGGTAGACAATAGTCACCATGTGTAAAGACCAAATCTTCGGGCGTGGCAGATGCTGGTCGCTGCGCCTGAATCGTGTCCATAATGGCGGCTGGTGTCAACGTGCGCACGTCTTCGGGCAAACTTTGTCGGTCCAGAACATCCTCCACCAGAAACCGTTTAATCTCAGTCAACCCGGTTTCGAGACGGCAGTCCAGTGGGCAACCTGCAAAAGGCAACGCATGGAACTGTTGCAATCCTTGCGCCAACAAGTGTATGAGTGTGGGAATATCCTCATAGGCGCGTTCATCAATCGCACTCCAGCCCATGATTTGTGTTGTCACCAAATATTCGATATCGCCTACACGATGATAGCCCATCACCTGTGGTACAGCCAATTTGCCTTGTAGCCAGCTCATTGCCACCCTTTCGGTGTGCAGGTCTGCCTCTGCTGGAGCGGCGTGGATGTTTTGGCGCTTGACAAAGAGGTTGTGTTTGGATACATCTTCAGGGGTTGGTTGGTAAAGATACACATCGGCTTGGGAGCATGTTTTATGATTTTCGCCTGTGGTTTTATAGCCGACTAACAGGTCTTGAATTGGCTCTGGAAACGATAAATTGGGCATCATGGCCTCCTTATATCTCGCAGTACCGTACCTATCTTTTTCACGCTTGCACGAATCACACCTTCATCCAATGCGGCATAGCCCATGACCAACCCCCCTTCTTGGTTGCCTGTTTTTGCAATGCGATAACTAGATAACGATGGCGCGTCAATCCCCGCATCATGCAATGTTTCAGAGACAGAGACATCGTCCAGATCATCCTGCAACCAACCCACTAGATGGAGACCCGCCGGAGCCGCTCTGGTTGTCACCCAGTCTCCACAATGCTCGGCAATCGACTCGATTAGCACCTGTTGCCGACACGCATAAAGGGTGCGCATCCGGCGAATGTGGCGCGCAAAGTGACCGCCGTTGATAAAGTCGGTGAGGGCCATCTGCGTGACGATGGGGGAGCCTCGGTCGATGTAACGACGGGCGGTGGCAAAGGCTTCACTAAGGGCGGGCGGCACAATCATGTAGCCTAGACGTAACGCGGGGAAGAGGACTTTGCTAAACGTACCCAGATAGATGACTTGGTTGGCAGGGCTGTTCTTTTGAATGCTATGCCCGTTTATGTGACTGTGTGGCAGATGACTGTGTGGCAGATGACTGTGTGGCAGATGACTGTGTGGCATATGACTGTGTGCTAATCCTTGCAGCGAGGCTAGAGGATGATCCGCAAAACGATATTCGCTGTCATAGTCGTCTTCAAGAATCCATGCACCTGTCTGTTGCGCCCATGACAGTAACTGCATCCGACGCGCCAAACTTAGGGTCACACCCGCTGGGTACTGGTGCGACGGGCAGGTATAGACAATCCGCGCATGGGGACAATGGCGTAGACCGTCATCTACACGTAGCCCTTGTGCATCGACGGGTACAGGGGTAACATCCAGCCCGGCACCCAGAAAAACGGCCTGTGTCCCCTTGTAGCCAGGGTCTTCAATCCAGGCAGCATCACCAGCATCAGTCAACAACTGCACAGTGAGATGCAACCCCTGCTGTGAGCCAGAGACGATGATGACCTGCTCGGCCGTACAGCGTACACCACGCGCCATCTGCACATAGTCAGCAATGGCTTGACGCAGGGGGAGATAGCCAGCCGCCATGCCATAGGTCAACTGCGTTGGGGTGGGTGCATCCCAATGCTTGTTGAGCAGCCGCCGCCAAACGCCAAAGGGAAAGAAGTTGGTTTCAGGAACCCCCGGTGTAAACGCCCGGAGACACGCGTCATCACGAATCGGATTGCCCACCATTTGCCGACCTCGTTTGGACAAGTATCCCTCCTCAATAGGCTCTAACCCACCGACCGAATGCTGATCCACCGAATACCGACTCACCGTTAACATCTCTTCCGGCAACGCTTCGCTTACAAATGTCCCCGCCCCCACTTTCCCTTCCAGATACCCCTCCGCCATAAGTTGGTCAAAGGCATTGACTATGGTGCTGCGCGAAATTGCAAGTTCTTGGCTCAGGGCGCGGGTAGGGGGCAGCCTCGAGCCAGCAGGCAATTGCCCCGCCAACGTCATGGTACGCAACGCCTCGTAGAGCTGACGATGGAGTGGTTTGGGGGATGCACGGTCAAGGTCGATGCCACTAAGAGAGATGAATGATTCTTGTTTCGCCATATGATTTCCTTAATCCCTTCAACTAATCACCCTTCACTCATCACTCTTCACTTTTCACTTTTCACTCATCACTCATCACTCATCACTCTTCTTTCTCTTTTATCCAGTCAACATCAAACCGTGCAACCGTCACCGCCCGCGTATCAGTCATGCGCGCCATCATCCCATCCTCATAGATACACAGAATCGTGCCATTCTGTGCCTGTGCAAGATCGGAATAGCCTGATGGACCCGGCTCAATCACCCGTGATGCGCTGCATGTCTGGCAATCATCCCCGCTAAGTTTTACGGTCAATCGTTTACGGTCATGCGCAAGGTTGCCTCCGGTCGGGGTCAACTCATTGTTGGTCTACATTCGTGTTTGAGTTATGCTCGTTTTTTTGCCCTTGCCCCCAGTGCCACACTGACCACGACTAACACCGTTCCCAACCACTGTTGTAACGTCACCGATTCATTTAAGAGCCACGTCGCAAGCCCGACCGTCAACAATGTGCCAAAGGGCATAAGCAGCGCAGCTTGGCGACTGCCCGCACGCTTGATGCCGATAAACAGAAATATCCGCGCCATGCCCGTTGCCACAAGTGCCAGCCATAATAACGCGCCCCAGGTGACTGGCCCAAAGGTCGGCCAGCGAGAGCCTAACGCCAAATAGATGCTGCCCAGTATCAGCGTCATAAACGTGATGACATAGAGCGTGACCCCCTGCGAATCGTACGCGCTTAAGCGAACTTGGATGATGGTGACATGGATGCCATAGAAAAAGGCCGTTGCCATCGCCAATAGGATACCTAGCCAGTGTAACTCACCCAGTACACCGACAAAGAGGTAGACACCGACCGAACCAATCAGAAACCGAATAAGGTCCAGGCGTGATGGCTGTTCCCCTTGCATCATCAATAGCAGAATGACAACAGCGATAAAGGTCGTCGTATTGACAATAACCATGAGCGATGCGTCGATGTAGGAGATCGCCATGAAGTTGCAAAACATAGAGAAGCAGTTGGCAATCGCCGCCAGCAGACAGCTAAACAATCCCGCTTGGTCAAAGCGAATCGTATCGCGCTTGAAGGCAAGGAAATAGACCCAGAGCATGAGTGAAGCCAACAGCACTCTGAATACGAGCAGGGCAAATACGGAAGTATCCGGTGTTAGCCCAATCTTCACAGCAATCGGCACTGTACTCAGGCAGATATTTGCCAAAAGTAAAAAGAGAAAACCGTCGGTGACGGTTTCACTGACTTTGCCTACTGTTTGACCCATTGTTTGGCCGATAGTGCGCAGCGATGTTGACATTGGCTCTTCCTTTAGGCCATTCTACAGAATAAATTGCCCAAGAACACTTCCTGGAAGGGGTGACGAATATGTTGGTATGACTCAAAAATAAGCATTGAAAGTTACACATTTAAAAGTTATACATTTGATACACATGGACAAAAACTACCGCTACAAAGTCTAGGTGCTGACAGAGTGGTCCAATGGATTGATAGGTCACCCATCAATCCATTGGACCACTCTAACGCGCAATCTGTTTAGTTTGTATTCAAATGTTCCCCACGCATCAACCGTAAATAACTATCATAACGCACGTGCGTAACATGTCCATCCTCCACCGCTTGACGCACGGCACACCCTGGCTCATGGTCATGTGTGCAGTTGGGGAAGTGACAGTCATTAACAAAAGGTTCGATCTCTTTATAACAAAAGCCAAGGTCGGCGGTTTCGATGTCAAACAGCCCCAACTCGCGGATACCGGGTGTGTCGGCAACAAAGGTCAGCGCATCGGGGTCATCACTTTTAGTGGGGATTTGCAGCAGATGCGCGGCACGCGTCGTATGGCGACCCTTGCCCAGAAAATCACGCAGTTCACCTGTATCTAAATTTAGCTGCGGGTAGAGTGCATTGAGCAGGCTGCTCTTACCGACACCGCTGGGGCCAGAGAGAACCGACGTCTGTCCATGCATTAACGTGCGCAATTTGTCAAGCCCCTCACCCGTCTCAGTGCTGGTATAACAGACATCATACCCGATTTCTTCGTACAGACCAAATGTTTGTTTAGCATAGTCCATCTCCACCAAATCAACTTTGTTGACGCAGATGATGGCAGGGAGTTCGCTGTATTCGGCGATGACCAAAAAGCGGTCCAACATGCGCAGATGGGGGTCGGGTTGTTGAATGGCAAAGACAATCAGCACTTGATCGGGGTTGGCAAGGATGACATCCTCCATTGGCGGGTTGGCAAAGGGTTGGCGACGACTGAGAGCCGTCTCGCGCTCTTCAATCTCTTCAATTTGCCCCTTGGTTGTACCGTTGGGCAGCACCTTCACACGGTCGCCCACCGCCACCAGTGTGCTGGTCTGTTTTTCTTGCAGCAACCGCCCACGGACACGACAGAGACGGAAGCCATTTTCAGCGTTGGGATCATGGTCACGCCCAGTATTAGCCCCAGTATCACCACCTGTATTAAACCAAGTCTGCACATCATAGTGATGACCGCGCCCTCGGACCACAATGCCCGGAATCAGTTCTTTTGATTTTCGTTTTGGTTTGGGTTTCTTAAACCCCCGTTGGCGATAGTCGCCGTAATCATCATACTCCTCATATTTTGTGACATCGTCGTGTTGACTGTTAAGTTGTTTTGGCAAAGGCATGACTCCTTTTGATTCTAATGGCTAATTTGTGAATTGTTGAATTGTTGAATTGTTCACGATTATGGTTCTTATTCTATCATGAGTAGATGGTTTGTGCCACTAAAATTTTATCAACACTGCATGATTTTAGTCTAGACGATTTAGAGTGCTTCAATCATGCGC
>JBCCFC010000764.1:0-6704 GCA_039029935.1 Chloroflexota bacterium | reverse complement strand
CTCAATCAGATTCAACAGATGTTGATCCTGCAAACGCAAGAAAAGGGTCTACAGTTTGTCTACCAGCCCGATGATGACCTGCCCACCCATCTACAGGTGGACCCCAAACGGCTGCGCCAAGTGCTGCTCAATCTGCTGGGCAATGCGGTCAAGTTTACGGACGTAGGGCAGGTCCGCTTCTCCGTATGCCAACTGGCAGAAACACGTGCGAATATTTGTAACCTACGCTTTGAGGTGCAAGACACAGGCATCGGCATTGCCTCGGATAAACTCTCTTCTGTGTTTAAACCCTTTGAGCAAGCTGGCTCGACGCGCGAGGGAACAGGGCTAGGCTTGACGATTAGCCACCATCTGGTGCAGTTGATGGGTGGCAAGATGGGTGTCACCAGCCAAGTCGGTGAAGGATCAACCTTTACTGTCGAGGTTATGCTCGATGTCGTCAGGGTGACGGATTTCTTGCTTGCAAAAGAGGCAGAGCGCACACGGATGCCAGTGGGTGTGGTAGGCGATCCACCGCCGATTTTGGTGATTGATGATTTAGGGGTCAATCGTACCCTGCTTAGGGATATGCTCGAACCATTGGGATTGGAAATACATGATGCTGCCGATGGGGTCTCCGGGCTTGCCAAAGCGCATGAATTGTTTGGCATGGAGACGATATTGCATCATGCCCATCAAGAACACGTTCATCGTCGTGGCGTAATCTTGATGGATTTGGTGATGCCGGGGTTATCTGGCTTTGAATTAACGCGCCAAATCCGTGCGCAAATCCCCCGTTCAGACATCACCATTATTATGGTGTCGGCCAGTGTCTTTAAGGAGGACTACAACCGTAGCGAAAAGGTTGGCGGCGACGCCTTTCTGGACAAACCCATTGATGCGACCCAACTTTATCATCTGCTGGCGCAACATGCGGGCATTGAATGGCGTTATGCAGAAGGCAGTGATGACACGGTGCAACCTACGCCAGCATCCTCCACAGCATCCGCCACAGGGGCCTCTATCAGCTCCGCTACAGAGTCTCAAGCCCATAGTAACAACCAGCAATATCCATCCGTGTCAAAGTTGAGGGAACTGCAACAATATGCATTGATGGGTGATATTCGGTCGATTAAACAATTCATTGATGACTTACCCCCATATCAGGTAGAATTAACACATTTCATAGAACAGTTACAAACCCATGTTGATCGATTTCAAGTGCAAGAAATTCAGCAATGGGTTGCGAACTTACTTGAAGAAACACAACCTGATGAAACACAACCTGACGAAATAGGAAAGGTCAAGTGGTGAAAACGACTGCATTGTCGTGCCTCTTTTGCGTCACAAATCATCCCATGTCCATCCCACGTTGAGTGCGTACAATACAGTCGTCCTGTATCCATTCGATGCAGGATCAACCATTGAGGATCATGCGCGGATATGCCATCTTTTTATTTTACACAAGAAGCCATCTTTTTTTTATATAATTTTGTTTTTGTCTTTTTGCTTTTCATCTACTATCTTCGCCTCAAAAATAAATCGTATCTGAGCCAGCTCATTACGGTGATTTACTGTACAGTGAGCCTGACGCTTTTGGCCGCATTCATCACACGTCTTTTCTTGTCCAGTGTATTCCTATACACGCTACAAACATGGCAACATACCTTCAATCTCTATGCCATGCTTGCCTTGCTCCAAGCTTTGTATATTTTTCCATCACCAGTACCCTATATCCAAGAGACAAAGCGTGTTGCTCAAATTTCCTATGGGATTGCGACGATCATGACAGTGATCGTCCTCGTTGTCTCGCTATGGGGCACATTGACACAAATGATCTGGGTATCCAACACGGTACTCGGCCTCATTTTGCTTTGTCTCCTTGGTAACTTGGTGATCCTGTATCGTCGGTTACAGGCCGATTTGTGGCAACCATCGGGAAAAAAGGGTCCTTGGATGTGGAGGCTGATGAGACCACCAACGCTGATTGCCCCACGCCCTCCCAATTCAATCGTCGCGCTTGTCAGTGTCATATCAGCGTTCACGCTCTTATTAATCCCGATTGGCAGCGTGATTTTGCGTCACATCGACATGTTTCCTGATGGACTTGAGCGGATTGATTACTTTGTTGTGAGTATCACCGTTTTTGTCGGCAGTCTTGCGGTCATCAACCATACACCGGAACGGATAACCGTGTTGGTCAAATTGATTGGTATCGGGCTACTGACCACAATGATTATTGCGAATAGTCTCATCTTCTTTCTGTCTCCAACCATACGAGATGCCTATGCTCCAATACATATCATGGCTGACGAGCAACGAATTCGTTTTACGCCTATTCAGGAGACACCAGCGAAAATAAAATACACTGTGGGCGTGGTCCCAGCGAGCATAAACAGTGGCGTCATCAATGGTGGACACCTAGAGGCAGCAGGACAACCCTCTCTCGGCACCCCCCTTTCTTTGGGGGATACACAGAACAGACGGGTTGACCTTGCATTCGACTTTCCCTTTTATGGCTCTCTGAAGCAGCAACTCTTTGTTTCTGATAATGGTTTTATTACATTTAAGCGTGGATATTCGTATGCTCATTTTTGGACGCATCAACAAGCGATGATTGCACCGCTGATGACAGACTTGAATCCAGAGAAAGGGGGTGATGTTTTTGTCCAGCAGAGCCAAGAAAAAATCACGATTACATGGTTTCAAGTATTGAGTGATATCACCGAAGAACCAAATACATTTCAGCTCATTCTTTATGCAGACGGTCGTATCGAATTTCTCTATGCACAGTTAAACCCGAACTATCGATATATCAACTTTGAGAGTGGCTTGCACCTGATTGGACTCTTGCCGGGTGATGGGTCAATCCCACCACCCTCTGTCCGTTTTACCGAACAACTCAATCATACAGGCAATGTCAATGAGGCGATTGTGGAAAACTTTCTTCTGGACTACGATACATACCTACACTCGCAAATGTGGCCGATTGCACTGATTCTGCTGGGGGCCATGTTTGCCGTTTTGCTCGGCTTTCCGCTCTTTTTTCGCACAGCCCTCATGCAGCCCCTGCGTACCTTATTGGATGGGGTTGAGCGTGTCAATGCGGGTGAACTGGATGTGGCGTTAGAACCCAAGTATACGGATGAAATTGGGCAATTAACCCTCTCATTTAACCGCATGGTGGATTCGGTGCGGCAGAGCCAAGAGCAACTGGCAGAAATCAACCTCAACCTTGAAACCCGCGTCCATCAACGGACCGAAGAGTTGGTGCAGGCCAAAGAGATTGCCGAGATTGCCAACCGCGCCAAGAGTACCTTTTTGGCAAACATGAGCCATGAGTTGCGGACCCCGCTGAATTCCGTGCTGGGGTATGCGCGTTTGCTCCAACGGGAGACAGGCGATGTGTCGCAACAGCCCCGTCAACTCAAGACCATCGAGCAGAGTGGGGAACACTTGCTGACCCTGATTTCCGATGTACTGGACATTGCCAAGATCGAGGCAGGCAAAATTCAGCTTCAGCCCACGACCGTGTATATGCCCACCTTTCTCAATCAGATTCAACAGATGTTGATGCTGCAAACGCAAGAAAAGGGACTACAGTTTGTCTACCAGCCCGACGATGACCTGCCCGCCCATCTGCACGTGGACCCCAAACGGCTGCGCCAGGTGTTGCTCAATCTGTTGGGGAATGCGGTCAAGTTTACGGATGCTGGGCAGGTACGCTTCTCCGTATGCCAACTTGCAGAAACACGTGCAAATATTTGTAAACTGCGCTTTGAGGTGCAAGACACTGGGATAGGGATTGCCTCGGATAAACTCTCTTCGGTGTTTAAACCTTTTGAGCAGGCTGGCTCGACGCGTGAGGGCGCAGGGTTGGGCTTGACGATCAGCCAGCATCTGGTGCAGTTGATGGGTGGGAAGATGGGTGTCACCAGCCAAGTCGAGTACGGGTCCACCTTTACTGTTGAGGTTGCGTTTGATGTCGTCGATATGACGGATTTCTTGCTTGACGAAGAAGCACAGCGCACACGAATGCCTGTGGGCGTGGTGGGCGATGCACCACCGATTTTGGTGATTGATGATGTAGATGTCAATCGTGTTTTGCTTAGGGATATGCTCGAACCACTGGGACTGGTGGTGCATGAAGCAACAGATGGGGTCTCTGGGCTTGCCAAAACGCATGAGTTGTTTGGTGCAGAAACGATGCGGAATCGTCGTGGTGTGATTTTGATGGATTTGGTGATGCCAGGGCTATCTGGCTTTGAGTTGACGCGCCAAATCCGTGCGCAAATCCCCCGCTCCGATATCACCATTATTGTGGTCTCGGCCAGTGTCTTTAAGGAAGACTATCACCGCAGCGAGGAGGTTGGCAGCGACGCTTTTTTGAATAAACCGATTGATGCAACCCAACTCTATCATTTGCTGGCGCAACATGCGGGCATTGAATGGCGTTATGGAGAAGAGGGTAATGATGCGGTTGATGCCAGCGATGTGACTACGCAACCTCTCCATCCTCTACAGCCGCTGTCAACCTATCCATCAGTGGCGCAGCTTGAAGAACTCCAGCAGTACGCCCTCATGGGCGACATCCGCTCGATCAAACGCTTTATCCAGTTACTACCGACACACAGCAAGGAATTCGCAACCTTTATTGAACAGTTGCAAACGCATGTTGACCGATTTCAAGTACAAGAAATTCAGCAATGGGTTGCAGATTTAATTGAAGAAACGACCCCTCCCTAACCCTCCCCTGCGAAGGGAGGGAACAGTTCCTCCCCCAAACTGGGGGGTTAGGAGGGGGTGAATATTGAAGATACAGAGAGGGATAATCTATGAAAACGACTGAGACAGACCAAGAATGTGTAACGAGACAGAATCCGACTGTGATGATTATTGATGATAATCCAGCCAATCTTGCTTTTTTATTTGACTATTTAGAGCAGGAGTCGTTCCGTGTGTCGGTGGCGCAAAGTGGGGCCAATGCATTGTTACAACTGCAACATGTGAAACCGGACATTATTTTGCTTGATATCATGATGCCCCCCGGCATGGATGGCTTTGAAACCTGCAAGCTAATTAAAGCCAACCCCGAAACCAGCGAGATACCGATCATCTTTCTGACATCGCTGGACGATGCGATTGACAAGGTGAAAGGCTTTGACTTGGGCGGGGTGGATTATATCACCAAGCCGATTCATGACATTGAAGTGCTGGCGCGTATTCGCACACACCTTACAATTCGTAATCTACAAACCCGACTACGCCAGCAGTTGGACAGTGCGTTGGTTCAGGTTCAAGAACGCAACCAGGAACTGACGCGTACCAACGAGAATTTAACAACACTCAATGAACGCTATCAGTGTGAAATCGGCCAACGCGAACGCCATGAACGAGAAAAAGACAACCTGTTTGACATTGTGAGCCAGCAGACCGAGCAGTGGCAGATGTTGACACAGTTGCTGGTGATGGATGTTGAGACACCGAGTACACGACTGGGGTTGGCCCTGTATGAACAGGCGACGCAAAACCTCGATCTGGTGATGAATGCCTTGGACTTTATTGCAAAGTCGCTCAATACGGAAAAACCCATTGAGGAATCAACCGTGCGCCATTTCCAAAACGCGATGAAGATGCTCGACAGCACCAAGCACTATTTTCATCAAGTGCATGAGAGCCAATCATACGACCCCCAATCGACCACATCGAGCGGGGGCAGTCACCTAAACGGCGAGACACATGTGCTTAATGCACTCACAGGACGGGAGCGAGAGGTCTTTCGCCTCTTGATTGATGAGAAGTCGAATACCGAAATCAGCCAGATATTGCTCATCAATGAGGGCAGTGTCCGCACCTATCGGGCGCGTATTTTGCACAAGTTGGGCGTGGATTCGTTGGTGGGGCTGGTTAAGTTTGCGGTGAAGCATGGGTTGGTTGCTTTGTAATCATTTTGCTGAAAATAGTCAAAAGTCCGACTTCTGTGAGAAGTCGGACTTTTTGGGTAGTGGTCACGATTCGCGCTCGCGCCATTTCTCAATCACCTCAAATGTACGTAACATTTTTGTCAATGCCTCGCCATCCGTATAAAGAATCCCCTTTTCTTTCAAAAAGTCCCTCGCGGGTCCGGTAAACCCACTGCGCGCATGAAACCAGCAGACCATCGCCATCTCCCCATCCTGCATATGCCCCTTCTCCTCGGCTAGATTTTGCGCCGCTTCCCAAAAATGGACAACCTTGGGTTTGCTCACAGGGCTTTGCCAATTTTTCACTTCAACCACCCAAGGCAGATGCTCGGCGTTGGCAGGGATGGCATAAATGTCAATCTGCGAGGAACTGGGTGCGCCATAGGGCTGGATGCTGGTGGCATAAAGGCGGGTAAAGCGGGTGAGCTGGATGTCGCGGGGCTGCTTAAAGGTGTCCGCACCCTTGACCACCTGATCCTTGAAGTGATGCGCCATAAACTTCTTGATAAAGACCTCACCCACATGACCGACCCAATAGTTTAACTCGCTGCGTAGCGTGTCAATAATCTCTTCATAATAGGCTGCGCTCTTGTCTGCCCATTCCGCCTGCGCATTTTCAACCGCTTGTTGACGTTCAATTTGGTCGATCTCCCAACTATAGCCAATCCGCAACACCTGTGGTAACAGCGGGTCTGACAGTCCACCATACTGTTGATGCGCATGTTCCCAGACGAGATCACACCAAATCAACTTTTGGAGGAT
>JBCCFC010000763.1:0-6710 GCA_039029935.1 Chloroflexota bacterium | reverse complement strand
TCAATAACCATAGACGCAAACGCAGAGATTTGGATGATGTGTTGTAATTGATTCTATGGTTATTGCTCCTCAGCACAATCACAGGCTGCAAAGAGACTGAAATTTACTCGGCACAATCACAGCAAACGCCAAGCCAACAACAAACAAAGACATCTCATCCACCAACCTTAGATGATCTTTGGCAGGGAGCGGCAACATTTATGATGGATATTGAAGATACAGGGTTGCCTATGGGTGAATCCGACACCCATTTAATTGTCAATGATACAATGCGGTCGTATGTTCACGCCAGTCACCAATCTGCGGGTATTCTTGACCACTGTGGTACACCTGTACCTTTTCCAGGCTGTGTCATCATCTATGAAAGCCAAGATGAAGGGCGTTCTTTCCAACTGATGAACCGCCATGAACAAACACAAATGTGTCTTATGGTCTGTACAAAATGCCCTTGTGAATCCAAACGAGATCACATTGATCAACAGCAATATCCGCAGATTGTCCGGTATCGCGATATAAATAATCCCAATACAGATGTATGGGTGATGGTCTACGAGTATCGAGCCAGCGTTTTCTTACGGCGCTCGACAGACGGTTTGCATTGGACGGAGCCAGAACAGTTACCGTTGACGGGAATTTGGCAACGTTGGTTGATGAATTGCCCAGCGAGTGCAGCCATTGAGAGCCATCCACATACACCTGATTTTTATGATTGTTTGGTGGGCAGCCCTCCCGGGCTTTTTGTACAAGAGGCAGGTAATGCAACCCAACCTGAACTTTTTGTCTTCGTTGGTCTGGGACAAAACCCTGGTGCAATGGGTTGCTATCGGGGACCTCTAACCGGACCCGCGTCTTTTTATCGACAGTGTACACACAATCCGCTCATCGTTGGTAGTGATACATATGGGCCAACAGAGCAGACAGGTGCAGGGACAAACGCCTATTTTGATTTTCGCACGGTCAGTTCAGCCGACTTGCTCCAAGTTGGTGATCGTTTTTACATGCTTTACGAAGGGGTACGGGGTCCAGAGCCTGGTGCAGCGGGCGATACACAGTTTGGTTTGGGCTTGGCGCGCAGCAAAACCAATCAAATTGATGGATTTTGGGAAAAATATTCAGGAAATCCAATCATGGTTGATTTACCGGCCAATGTGGGACTAGGACATGCCGACTTAATACATATTCGCAACGAAACGTTTTTATATACATCCATTGATGGAAAAAGGCGAAGTCGATTCAAATTAGTTTGGCAAAATTAATACGCAAAAACAACTAAACGCGCCTTTACGAATTGGACAAATTTTTACACTATGCTATAATTAAGGTGCTCGGGGATAGTAGTATTTCATTACTATGTTTGGGTTATCTTTTTCCTTAGTAAACTCACTAACAATTTTCATCGCTACACTACCGTGCACAATTCAGGGTGAACTTATATGCCGATAACAAATTCTGAATTTAATGAATTCAATAGTGTTTTGTATGATATTTTGTTAGTGAGTTTACGCTCTTCACTTGTCTACTTCAAGAACTATCTAGCTTACATTTAATTACAACCTAAGTTTACAATTTATGCTTGTTCGTGTTTTCAACCTTATGATCATCATCTTTTTTTCAAATTTATCACGATTCTTTAACGCTAAATCACAGAAGTAAAGATGTGTATAGTCGCTGAGGGCTCGGAGGGTTCCTAACGCAGGTGTCTATCTGTAAACTCCGGAATATGATTCAAAGAAGTCTCCGCAAATGCCGCGTTTCAATGAACATGTTATTCTGTGGGATGCCCTAAAACTATAGTAGAATAGATAGCGTTGACGATATCAAATGTCTACATAATGACTGTATAATGACGGTGGGTAGCAGGAAAGGAATTACACCTATTATGGAAAAACATCGCACTGACGATTGGCGTTCAGACCGAGACTACTCGACACTGCCTAGACGAGAGCCTGGTCCCATTGAAATCAATCGTAAGGCAAACACAATGGTCTTTTCTGGGTTTGGCAGTTTTATGGGCGTGCCGATTTGTTTGTCACAGGAAGATTTGACGGCAGGCAACGTCGATGCAGCCATTATTGGTGCGCCCATTGATATGGGGACAGCCATGCGTGGGGCAGCCTATGGTCCGCGCTACATTCGCATGGATGAACGAATTTTGGGGAATTCCCCCGCACATCTCCAGAATCCAGATACGCGTATCAAACCGTTTGAAGTCCTCAATGTTGCGGACTATGGCGATGCAGCAGTCAATCCACTGGATTATGAGGGGTCGCTTGAAGAGGTGCGCAAAACAGTGCGAGAGGTGACAGAGACGGGGGCCATCCCGATTGTGCTGGGTGGTGATCACGGCATTCTGTGGCCGGATGCGGCCGCGGTAGCCGATGTGTATGGTCCCGGCAAGGTTGGTGTTATCCACTTTGATAAACATGCAGACTGTGCAAACACCCTCTTTGGTCATCTGATCTCGCATGGAACGCCCATCCGCCGCTTGATTGATGACGAACATATCCCGGCGAAAAATTTTGTACAGATCGGTCTCTATAGCTATGTCATGCCCGATGATGAGTTATTTGACTGGATGAATGCACAGGGGATGCGCTCGCATTACTTGGCAGAGATCGACCGCCTTGGCTTTTCAACCGTATTGGACAAGGCAATCGAAGAGGCATTGGATGGTCCGGAATATATCTTCTTATCGCTCGATATTGACGTGTTGGACCCTGCCTTTGCACCGGGTACGGGAACACCGGAAGCTGGCGGATTAACACCACGTGAACTGTTGCCCGCCATCCGCCGCATCTGTCATGAAACACCCGTCATTGGCATGGAAGTGGTTGAGGTCGCCCCATTTCTTGATCCAGGTTACACAACAGCCATGTATGCTCGACGCGCGATTTTGGAAGCACTGACAGGGATTGCACAACGGAAACTGGGTCTGCCAACACCAAACTATATGCATCCAGTGACGGCAGGCTTAACGTGAGTGAGACGAATACGGTCCCCACAGCGGTACTCTTGATTGGATATGGGGGACAAGATACGGCGAGGGCTTCACAGGGTGCAACGATATATGCGCTAGCCAAGCGATTAACGGATCATCTCGGACAAGCCGTCATTCCTTGTCCATTGGACCATGCAGAGAACGCCGTGTTGGGTGGCATTCGTCAGGGTATCCAAGCGGGTGCGGTCAAATTTGTGGCACTACCACTCTTTATCAGCCCAGCCGAGTATCAAGACAATGCAGTTGGTGAGGCCATTGTGTGGGCAAGTCGTCGCTGGCCTTTTTTGACCTTCCATGTCAGCCCGCCGCTGGATTGGACCACATGGACCCAAATTTTTGTAGCGCAACTCGAACGCCATCAAGGAAGCCGTCAACAACTATCTGAGGTGGGCATCGTGTTGATTGGGCTGGGGCATGAGGAGAGCAACGTTCGCGGTGACTTGGCAAAGCTAGGGCGGTTGATTTTTGAGGCGTCCAACACCAAAGGGTTAACACTAGCCTTTGTGGGGCAAGCTCGTCCAAGCATTGAAACAGCGATTGCGCAGATGCTTGCGACGGGGCTGGAGACGATTTTTCTGCAACCGACATTTTTGTTTGGAGAGCAGAATAGGGTAGAGATTCGTGAAATCATCACAAATGCCCGTGATGTTGAATGCCACTTGTGTGCGACCGTTGATGAAGGCGACCTGTTACTCAACTATCTGGCAGCACAATATGCCAAAACGTTAGAGGATGACACCTTGCTGCCCGTCAGTTGGGATGACGTCCGTCGCGAGATGGCGGCTTTGGCTGAGAGCCACCAGCCATTTCCCCCAACAGCCCGTCAATCTGGCGGTCCTCAAGCATCCGATGATGCGCAATTTGACAACTTGACCAAACGCATCAACGCCATTCTGCCGCCACGTTATCAGGATGGCGTTAAAGTCTCCGCTGAGGCAATGACTTCGGCAGAGCTTGCGTATAATGCAGATGGCACGGTGGCATGGGATGCCATGTGGGGGTTGGACGACCCAGATAGCCCCTTTTGCGAATTGGCGTTGGCTGGGGGGCCACCTCACCGTAGGACACTGCTTGAACCAGGCTTGGCGGCTGATTGCTTGGCCGAATCGGGTAAGTATGCTGCTGTGTTAAATGAGTTAGAACAAGGCATCCAGCTTGTCACAGGCTTATCAACCGTGCCCAGCATTGTCCCTGGCTGGATTGGTCTACAGTGTGCAAGCGGAGAAATGGCAATTTGGTTGTTACGCGCTATCATTGTCGAGAATGTGATGGTACGTCGTGAAGATGCAGTGCTTTATCTCCCTGCTGCGCCCCACTTTACGTTGGCGGGTGAAATCAAAAATGTTGTCACGGTGGTGGCAAAGACAGTACATTATTGGACGGAACATTCCTTCTATATCGAGCAGCAAATATGATATAATAACGGCTGATAACATTTTGTGATAGTAGTTGGGGGAGGCATTATGGCTTATAGTGATTTCACATTACGCAAAGCAAAAAAGGATTTTAATCTAACAGAGGTAACAAGACCTCTATTTACGTCTACATCAAGTGAACCTATTGAAGCAAGCAAGTGGTTAACAGAATCGCTTGAAATGGGATTAGAGTTAGCCCTTGGATCTTCTAGTGAAAAAGCTCGCTCAGAGTTTATTGTTGCACCAATCTTACTTGATTTAAGACGACGTAATCAATCATTCTTTGCCGTTCATTCGGGGCAGAATCTGGATGTGGATAAAGAAAAAGGACTCAATGGTGAGTGCGATTTTATCTTATCCAAAGGGAAAATGTCATATGAAATCAATGCACCGATTTTCTCTATGATTGAAGCAAAAAAAAGTGACATTAAAGCGCATCTCGGTCAATGCACTGCCCAAATGGTAGGGGCAAGATTATTCAATCAGAATGAAGGGGCAGAGGTTGATATTATTCATGGCTGTGTCACGACGGGTGAAGCATGGCTTTTCCTGAAGTTAGAAGGGGATACGATTTATATCGACCAAAATCGGTATTATCTGAACGATTTGCCCAAGTTGTTAAGCGTATTACAAACGATTCTGAATTTTTACAACATATCAAACAATTCAAGCATAACATAAAACAACAGATATTCTTAGCCATCAAAATATCTTATTCTTAATGATAGGGCAGATGTAATACAATTATAATAGGTTGCATTTCGAGAGTTATTGGCAGGAGGGAATCATGGTTTATAGCGATTTCACGTTACGCAAAGCGAAAAAGGATTTTAATCTAACAGAGGTAATGGTGCCTCTATTTACACCAATGCCACCTATTGAGCAAAGTGCATGGCTATCGCAGGGATTATCTCTGGGTCGAAAAAATGCACGCTCCTCATACAGCGAAAAAGCAAGGTCAGAGTTTCTTGTTGCGCCAATCTTGCTTGAGCTACAAAGCAAAGACATATTACCATTTGCGATTCACTCAGGTAGAAATCTGGATGTTGATAAAGAGAAGGGACTTAATGGCGAGTGTGACTTCATTTTATCGAGAGGGAAGATTACATATGAAATCAACGCGCCAATTTTTGCCATGATTGAAGCAAAAAAAGGCGATATTGAACCTCATCTAGGCCAGTGTACGGCTCAGATGGTTGGGGCAAGGTTCTTTAATCAAAATGAAGGGGTAGAGGTTGATACGATTTATGGTTGTATTACAACTGGTGAGCTATGGCTCTTTCTGAAACTAGAAGGTGACACAGTCTATATTGACGAAAATCGTTATTATTTGAACGAATTGCCTAAGTTACTCAGCGTTTTCAAAACGATCCTAAATTTTTATAACATACCAGAATGATTAGATACAGACTAGAAAAATCGACACTTTTGTTATCGCAGAAGTGTCGATTTTTATTTTCATGGGGAAGCTAAAAAGTGCTATCAATTACAACAGACTATATTATCGATCACGGCGATCCATCGCCTTACTTACGACGTATCGCTGACGCAGGGTTCACGCATATCCATTGGTGTCATCACTGGCGGTCTGACTTTCTCTATGCGAAACCAGAAATTGATCAAATTCGACAATGGCTACACGAATATGGACTGACATTAAATGATGTTCATGGTTCAGAAGGCATTGAAAAATTCTGGTACTCCTCCAAGGAGTATGCGCGATTGGCCGGGGTTGAATTGGTGCAAAATCGCATTGACTTTGCGGCTGAACTGGGAGGTGATGCTATTGTCATGCATGTGTATCCTGAACCAAGAGACGCTGAACAGAATCAGCTATTTTGGGGCCAGCTTCGCAAGACTTTAGATGCAATACAGCCTTATGCGTTGGAACGCGGCGTCCGTATTGCGGTGGAAAACTTGATTGACTTTGCTGGCGTCAAAGCAGGTATAGTTGCGATGGACATGGCTGATGATAACTTTGACACCATCGAAAAACTGTTTGCGTTGTACCCACCGGAATTCTTGGGGACGTGCTACGACTCTGGTCATGGACATCTTGGCTATGATCGGATGGAGCGGCTAGATGCGGTTAAGGATCGGCTCTATTGTCTACATTTGCACGACAACGACAGTACAAGCGATGACCACCGACTCGTTTTTCAGGATGCCATTCGCTGGGATCGTTTAGCCGAGTTGATCGCTCATTCGGTCTATGCGAAGCCACTTAGCCTTGAGGTATCTATCCACAAAACCGGAATCGAATCGGAAACTGAATTTTTACAGAAATCGTTGGAAAC
>JBCCFC010000762.1:0-6716 GCA_039029935.1 Chloroflexota bacterium | reverse complement strand
TTGGATGCCATCGCCATCTGGGTCAGAACCCGCTGTGGGGTCCACTTGACCATTGCCATCTGGGTCATCTGCACCATTGCCATCTTCAATCACGTCGTTGATGCCATCGTTGTCGCTATCAAGGTCACGCCAGTCGCCAACCGTGTCGCCATCGGTATCGGCTGGATTGTCTGGACCGCTGCCATTGTCGTCATAGTCTGGTTGACCGGATTCTGGTGTGGTTTCCACGTTGTCAGCCAGACCGTTGGGGCCAAAGCCACCTGCTTCGGTGGGGTCAATCACACCGTCGCCATTGCTGTCGATAGGTGTTTCGCCCTGTGGTACAGATTCAATCGTGTCTGGTGCGCCATCGTTGTCGCTATCCAAATCAAGACTGTCTGGAACCCCATCGCCATCGGTATCGACTGCGCCGTCATCCTCAACTGTGTCGAGGATGCCGTCATTGTCGTCGTCGATGTCGGTTGCATCTGGGATGCCATCACCGTCGGTGTCTGTGGCAGGTGCGGAAACCGTGATGGTGGCGATGCCTTGGTCACAGACACTGTTGTTGGCTTCGAGACAGATTTCATAGGTGACGTTGTAGGTCGCTGGTGTAGCACCGCCTGGAATGTTGGCTGTGCCATCTGGGTTGAATGTGACACCAGTAAGCCCACCATCATTTTCAACGGTTGGTGTTGTCACCAGTGCATCAGTGGCTGGCGTTGTACCGTCGGCGTCATCATTGGTGAGGACGCTGGGCGTTGTGCCGCCTGCGGACTGACCAGTGAAATTGTCATCAATGGCTGTCACAGTCGGTCCGGCTGGTGGTCCATCCTTAAACTCCGCAGGTACATTGTCCGCTGGCAACAGAATACCATCGCCATCTGGGTCGGTGGGGTCATCAATGCGACCGTCACCGTTGGCATCTTCACTGCTCAGGTTGGCACCATTTTGGTCGCCACCGTCGATGTCGTCGTTAATGCCATCGCCAATTGCCTGCTCATCTGGGTCATCTGAATCGACATCGTATGGGGCGGCTGCACCATCACTGTCACTATCTGGTGGCGTCAGTCCAGCAGGGACAGGTCGCCCCTGTGCATCAGGTGTGCCATCTGCAAAGCCATCGCGATTTGTGTCTGTGCCATTGGCTTCGTCTACATCGTTGATACCATCGTTGTCACTGTCGAGGTCGAGGCTGTTGATGATGCCGTCGCCGTCTGTGTCAACAGGGACTGGGCACAGGCCATTGTTGAATGCTGTGGCAGCTGCGGCTGCACCGTTGATAGCATCAGTAAATAGATAACTTCCTGAATTGAAGTTTCCAATATTGTCAGAAATCGCTTGAACATCGATGTCAATATTAGCAGGACCACTATTCCCACCACCAACTTCATAAGCGTCAAAAATGGAGAAACCCGGCTGAGGTAAAGTGAATACCTCACCATTATCCCTGATAAGCCAAAATCTGATATCATCTCCACCAGCAAAGGTGAACGAGCCGCCTGAACTGTCAAATATTCTGGTTGCGGCATAAGAAGAAGCCATATAATTATCGGCAATCCCTTGCACATCTATCACTTCATCTAGGGCACCAGAGGTACCGCCACCCGCCTGATAACCATCCAAAGTCGATAGTGTATTAATAATATACACTTCTCCGTTGCCTCTTGTGAGTACTGCATTGACATCAGATATTTCACTTATCTCAAAAGTCCCTCCTGAACTATCTGTAAACTTGTATGCAGCCCCAGAGGTAGAGCCTACATGGTCATTCACCCCAGCCATATCTATGATTTCATCACCAGAGAAATCAAATGCGCCACCCGGCTCATAAGAGTCTAACGTACTTAGTGTATTCACTAAGAAAATTTCACCATTTGATCGCTTGACACCTATATAAGAGTCTGATGTTTTAAAAACTTCAGGTTCTCCTCCAGCACTATCGGTGATTCTGGCAGTGCCCAAAAATGTTGAGCCTAAATTATCACTGAGCGCCTGAAGATCAATTTGCTGGTCAAAGACACTATTGTTTCCTCCACCTACGACGTATGGGTCTAAATTAACCCACCCAGCAGCATTGAGTAAAAGCACTTCGCCATTGCTTCTGACAGCATATCCATATTGTTCAAGTGCAGTGCCAACTGTAAAGCTGCTACTACCACTGTCTATGATTCGGAAGATATTGGTGAGTTGATTGGTGCCCACATTATCAGAGATAGCCTGAACGTCAATCTGTTCATCAGTTGCACCACTGGCGCCGCCACCTACTTCGAGTACATCTAAACTGGTCATTCCAGCATCGGAGAAAACCAATACCTCTCCACTATCCCGAACAATGGCATAGTAGTCATCATTGAGGCCAATCATTTCGAAGTCGCCGCCAGAGCTGTCAAAGACACGATATGCTGGGGCAAAGAAAGAGCCTATGTTGTCTGTCAGCCCTTGCACCTCTATCACTTCATCGAGCGCACCACTTGTACCGCCACCAGTTTGATAGGCGTCTAAGTTTGCTTCAGAGTCGGAAATAATAAAGTAATCTCCATTGGTCAGACCCAAAGCGAAGTGATTCTCGGTACCACAGCTTGTACGTCCAATACCTACACCCAAACAAGCTTCCAAATCAGACCCATTTTCAACCGTATCCAATATTCCATCATTGTCATCATCCAAATCAGTGCTGTCTGGTACGCCGTCACCGTCAGTGTCGGTACTTGGTGCAGCGACTGTGATGGGTGCGCCTGCAACATCTAAGCTAGCACAGATGCTGCCACCGCCCTGTTGGAGCAGACCGTTGACATCGAAGCCCGTGGTCGTGCCGGGGGCAACAATGCTGAGGTCCAGGAATTCTGGGTCAGCGTTGTCGCTGGTTTCGGCCACCAATGTGTGGATGGTGTAGCTGCCTGCCGCGTTGACGGTGAAGCTTGGGGTCGTGCTGGTCTGTTCGATGACCAAGCCTGCGCCGCTTGTGAGGACATAGAGTGTCTCATAGCCTGCGGGTACAGCGATGTCGCCATTGGGTGTGGCTGAGATGGTCGCCGAGCCACCGCTTAGGGTAACATTGGAGGCCACTGCCGTGAGTGTCCCTGCATTCGCTGGACAGGAAGGCGGTCCATCCTTAAACTCAGCAGGCACATTGTCCGCTGGCAGCAGGATACCGTCGCCATCTGGGTCGGTGGGGTCATCAATGCGACCGTCACCGTTGGCATCTTCGCTGCTCAGGCTGGCACCATTTTGGTCGCCACCGTCGATGTCGTCGTTGATGCCATCACCCGTTGCCTGCTCATCTGGATCATCTGAATCGACGTCGTATGGGTCAGGCGCATTGTCCGCATCACCATCCGGTGGGACCAGCCCAGCGGGGACTGGTCGTCCTTGTGCATCTGGGGTACCGTCAGCGATACCGTCGCGGTCAGTGTCTGTGCCACCGGCTTCGTCAACGTCGTTGATGCCGTCGTTGTCAGAGTCGAGGTCGAGGCTGTTGGGAATGCCGTCGCCGTCTGTGTCGCACGGCGCAGGTGTACCTAAACCCGTTGCACCACTGATACCCGAGGTATCGGTAAAACGATAGATACGGCTGTTATAGACAGCAAAATTATTGTTCGCAACTGCCGCTTCAATGCGGGCGACATCAATCACACCATCAAAGGTAACGCTATCTGGAGTTCCTGCGCTGGTCAAGCTATCCCACGTGGCTTGCACTTCTGCATAGAGATAAATAGAGTCCCCATTTTCCAGTTGAATAATGTAGTAGTTGTCGTCACTAAATACAAGCTCAAACGGCTCACCAGAACTGTTGACATATCGATAGAGTCGGCCGTTATAGACAGAGAAGTTGTTGTTGTCAACGACTGCCTCGAGCCGCGCAATGTCAATCACGCCATCATAGTTGGTGGTGATATTCCCCGCCGTGTCCAAGCTGTCCCAATTGGCGAGTACGCCGGCAGAATAGACATCCAGAAAGCTTCCATCGGCTAACTCGATGATCACAAACCCGGTGTCGCCTGTATCGACATCAAAGGCATCTCCGCTACTATTAATGTACCGATAGAGACGTTGGTTGTAGACACCAAAGTTATTGTTGTCAATGACCGCCTCGAGCCGCGCAATGTCAATCACGCCATCATAGTTAGTGGTCGTATTGCCCGCACTGTCTAGGCTGTCCCAAGTTGAAAAAACAGGTTTATAGAGGTAGAGCGATTCCCCATTGTCTAACGTGATGATGTAATAGTTATCATCGCCAGGTTCGACAGTAAACGCCCCGCCTGCGGTGTTCACAAAGCGATAGAGTCGGTCATTGTAGACACCAAAGTTATTGTTATCAATGGCCGCCTCTAGCCGTGTAATGTCAATCACACCATCATAGTTGGTTGTCGTATTGCCAGCACTGTCCAAACTGTCCCATGTAGGCAATGTAGTACCGGGTGAATAGAGCGTCAGCACGGTTCCGTCATCCAATGAAATTAACACATTAGACTGATCGCCCGCGATGATCTCAAATGGACGGCCATTGCTATCAACAAAACGGTAGTATCGGTTAACCTGCACAGAGTAGTTACTAATCGCTGCCTC
This sequence comes from Chloroflexota bacterium, assembly GCA_039029935.1. Classification (GTDB taxonomy): domain Bacteria; phylum Chloroflexota; class Anaerolineae; order Caldilineales; family Caldilineaceae. The sequence goes on along the minus strand of JBCCFC010000762.1, from coordinate 2,168 downwards.
TACATTGGCAATGTCAATCATGCCATCGTAGGTGGTTGTCGTATTACCTGCACTGTCTAAGCTATCTAATTGTGTCTCGGCACCATCGTACAGATAGAGCACTTCACCATTATCTAGGGTGACAAGATAATAGTTATCATCACTATGGTCAATGGAAAAGCCACCAGTGCTATTTGTCCAACGGTATACTCTGTTATTGAAGACACTGAAGTTATTATTATCAATGATAGCCCTGACATTGGCGGTATCGATGACACCATCAAAAGAGACACTATCGGGAACACCCGCTGAATCAAGCGAGTCCCACGTTGGCAAGACCGCCCCAGGCGAGTACATCGAAATCACAGAGCCATCAGCGTAGTCAAGGAAGACTTCCGTATCATCTGCGCCGCGAATCACGCCAACGTTCCCTGCTGGACAGACAGCCTCTTCGACTGTATCAAGAATACCATCGTTGTCATCATCCAAGTCGGTGCTATTTGGTACGCCATCACCATCAGTATCAACACACTGCCCGCCATTAAAGGCTGTTTCGATGATGCCCGCGTTGCCAATGCCATCCACAAATTTGTAAACAGCAAAGCTACGATCTGGGTTGGCGGCTAAGGCAGCGACATCAACGACACCATCCAGCGCACCACCACTGGTGCCAGATGTGGTAAAGCCATCATAGTTGCCGATACCCGTGTACCCGATATGGATCACGTCACCCGTGTCACGCAGTACCCAGATGCCACCATCATCACCCTCAAACACGGAAAACTGACCACCTGTGCTGTCAGTAAAGGTATAATTGCCACCGCTGCGGTTGGGGTTGGCGGCCAAGGCCGCAACATCAATAATGGCATCGAACGCACCACCGCTGGTCCCGCTTGTGGTATAGGCATCATAATTCGCCAGTCCTGTGCGCCCCAGCAGCAGAACATCGCCATTGGCCTGCGTAATCAATAAGCTATTGCTGGCCGCAGAGCGCGAGACATCAAAATTGCCCCCGCTGCTGTCGATAAACTGATAGACACCAAAGCTGCGGTTGGGGTTGGCGGCTAAGGCAGCAATATCAATGATGCCATCAATCGGACCACCACTTGTGCCGGATGTCGTAAAAGCATCCAGATTGGCGACATTGCGCGGAATATTGAGGACATCACCATTATCTCGCACAATCCACGTGCTGCCATCATCACCACTGTTTATGTTAAATCCAGCACCAATGCTGTCGATAAAATGGTAGAGACCAAACCCACGTGCAGGGTTGGCGTCCAATGCGGCCACATCGATGATGCCGTCGGCTGTTCCACCACTGGTCCCAGATGTGGTGAAGACATCATAATTGGCAAGTCCCGTTCGACCGAGTTGCATTGCCTTTCCATTGTCTAAGACCAAGAGCAAGCCGTTGTCGCCTGAAATACGCACACTAAAACCAAGTGAGCCACTGCTATCGACAAAGTGATAAACGCCAAAGCCACGTGCAGGGTTGGCGGCTAAAGCCGCTACATCAATGATGCCATCCGCTGTGCCCCCGCTTATACCAGACGTCGTGAACACATCTAGCCCCGACACATCTCTCGGAATATTGATGACATCGCCGTTGGCACGGACAATCCAATGGCTCCCATCATCCCCTTCGGAGATTGTAAAGTCAGTGCCTGTGCTGTCTGTGAAATGATAGGCCGCAAAGCCACGTGCAGGGTTGGCGTCCAGAGCCGCTACATCAATGATGCCATCAAGCGTCCCTCCGCTCGTCCCGGTTGTCGTAAAGGCGTCATAATTGGCGAGACCTGTGCGTCCCAATTGAATCGCCTTTCCACTGGTGAGGGTCAATGTCAAACTGTTGTCTGGTGAGGGCACAACCGAGGCGAGGCCCAGACCGAGACATGCCTCCAAGTCCTGTGTCTGGGCATGTGCTTGCGGGGTCGGTGGCGTGATCATGCTGAACATGATGGCAAGCACCGTCAATAACGTCACCGCCATCACTCGTGGGGTGCGTGTTCGCCATCCCCATGTTTGATTGTTGTTCCTGTTCACCCATGCCCCGCGACTCGGCGGCTGTCCATCTGCCGGACCACTATGCATGAACCTGTTTCTACTTGTTGTCATTCGATACTGAATCCTTTATTATTTTAGTTAATAGTTAATAGTTGATAGTTAATAGTTAATAGTTGATAGTT
>JBCCFC010000761.1:0-6726 GCA_039029935.1 Chloroflexota bacterium | reverse complement strand
GTCGTCAATGACGCCTTTTTAGATCTGCTCCACGCCAATACCATATCCACAAGCCCGTCCAGTACACGATCAGATGTTTCCTCAATTGCCCAGCCCGCACAGTTATCGACGGTTTATATTGGCAACAAACGATTCAGTATTGTGGGTGTCATGAAGGATAGCGACTTCTTTGGGGGCTTTCCCAGAGTCGTTGTCCCAATCTCGTTGCTGGGGCAGAGTCTCTATTCGCAAAGTATGCAATGGCACAGAGGGATGCTTGTTGTCGATAGCGTTGACGTGTTGGCGGTTGATGTTGAGCAGGTGGAAGCGGCCAAGTTGGATGTTGAGCGTATACTGCGGCTGGGGCACGATCTCAATCAGCATCAGAAAAATGACTTTTTTATCAATGATCAACGCCAAACGCTGGAAACCATCAACAACCTGAATCGAGGGCTAACACTGGTGCTGGGCGGCATTGGCTCTATCAGCCTGATTGTCGGTGGTATCGGCATCATGAACATCATGCTGGCAACCGTCTCTGAGCGGACGCGCGAAATTGGGATTCGCAAGGCAGTTGGGGCCAGCAACCGGGATGTGTTGATGCAGTTTTTGACCGAGGCTGTCACCGTCTGTTTAACAGGTGGATTGCTGGGGGTAATCGTCAGCTATGGTCTCAGCGTGTTGGTCGGGCTGCTGATTCCCGAAGAAGAATTTGGCGACATCGGCATCATCATCGACCTACAATCAGTGTTGACAGCCAGCCTCTTTAGCATTGGCGCGGGGATTTTATTTGGCCTCTACCCAGCATTGCGCGCCATGCGGCTGGACCCGATTGATGCATTACGGACAGAGTAAAAAAGCTAGTCAGCTAGCTAATCTTAGACTATGAAAAGACGAAAATGGCTATGGCGTATCATTATACTCCTGTTGGTGCTGGGATTACTGGGCGGTGGTGCGGCATGGTTTGGACTTTTGCCAACACAGCAGCCGCCCATGTCTGAGAGTGATCTTGCGCCGCTGTCATTGGTCGAGACAGTCCCGATCCAACGCGCCGACGCCTTTATCGAGGATTTGGTCTTGGGTGGCCGGCTGGCATTGCGCACGGTACGTGAGGTCAAGGCCCCCTTTGACGAGACAGTGGCGCAGGTCAATGTCGAGGTCGGTGCAGCGGTGATGGCAGGTGATGTGTTGGTGGCGTTAGACCGCCAAGAACTATCGTCGCAGCTTGACACAGCGTGGTTTAATCTCACCAAAACACGGCTGGCCCTGGCCGAATTGGTCGGGCCACCATCCGAGATAGACCTACTAGACGCCCGTGCTGCCCACTTGACCGCACAGGAAGCGTTGGACAAATTGGTTGATGGCCCAACGGCGGCAGATGTCAATGGGGCGTTGCTGGCAATCCAAGAGGCGCAGACCGCGTCTGATGAGCTGCTGGCGCGCAATGACCCCAACTCGACGCGGGTGCGTGAAGCGCGCTATAGCCTACGTCAGGCGCAGATTGCCGTGGAACAAGCACAGACCGCCTACGACGCCGTATCATGGCGTGGTGATTTGGCCGCGCTATCAGAATCGGCGGCACTACAAAGCGCAACCATCAGCTTTGAAAATGCCCAAAATTCATTTGATGAGCTCACAAAGCCGCCCTCTGCATTGGAACTTCAACAGGCGCAGTTGGCAATTGACAAGGCCAACAATGCCTATAATCAACTCTTCACAGCGGCCACACCGGGGGAGATTGCCCAGGCCGAGGCCAGTGTCTCCAAAGCCGCAGAACGCATTGACGAGTTGACACGGGGTCCGTCGGCGCAAGCCATTCAGGATGCCGAGATTGCCGTGCTGGACGCTTTGACCCAATTTGAAAATACCCGCATCAAGCTACTACAGGGCAGCGATCTCGGTGCGCCAATTGATGGCGTTGTCACCAAATTGTCGGCTACAGTGGGGCAGGTGGTCAAAGAGGGCGAGACAGTGGCTGTGGTGGCTGCACCGGACCAATTCAAGCTGACCATCACAGTAGATGAAAACTCAATTTTGTTGGTCGAGGAAGACATGCCCGTGACCATCGCCTCCGATCTGGTGGCAGATGCGTTGATGAGCGGCACAGTGACATACATCGCCCCCGTTGACAGCAACTCGCTTTCACAGAGCGCAAACGATACAGCCGCCCCCTCCAATAACACACAGCCCGCCCAATACCCCGTCACCATCGCAGTCGATGACGCCACCGTCCCCGCTGCATTACGCGCAGGCATGACGGTCCAAGTCACCTTTGTCGGCTCCAGCCAGTTGAAGCCAAATAGCTGGCTTGTCCCCGTCAACGCCATGACACCCGCCGGAGAGGGGTTCGCAACCATCGAGATTGTACGCAGCGAATCGCCCGAACCGCTCCAAGTCGAAGTCACTGGACAGACACAGGGCGAATGGGTTGTGGTTGTCTCCGATGTATTACAGGAAGGCGATTTGGTGGTTGGGAGTCTTTCATCGTTCTTGGGGGAAGAGCAGTTTAATCCGTTTGGACCATAATGTGACACAGGCTTCCAGCCTGTATAGGAAAATTTCAAATGCCAATTGACAAATACCGGTTACTCAAACTAGTAAGCCTGTTCATCATCATAACCGCGTTCACAACCACCCCGCTCGCCGCCCAAGATACATCACGCACCACCACAAACCCAGAGGTCATCCAGCGCGTGGCCGTCGTGCGCGGACAGGGAGCGCAACTGCTCAATGCCGCCTCACGCGAAGCCAAAGCACAGTTACCCGCTGGATCACTGTTGATTCTGATTGCCCGCAGTACGGATGGCGGGCTGCTCTATGTCGAAAGTGGTTTGCATGGTGGTGGCTGGGTATCGGCCAGTTCGCTACTCACAGTCAACGCCAATGAACTGCCCATGCAAGCGGTTGCAACATCAGCCAACCCTCTACCTGCAAATAACAATAACACTCCAGCCAGTACCCTCTCGACCAACAACCGTCGCTTCCAAGTTGACTCCACCCAAACAGATACAGATGATGGCATCTATGCGCGCATCACCCTGACCGATGAATGGCTCAATCTGCGCGCTGGCCCCGGCACTAACTATGCAGTGGTCGCCAAGGCGGGACCCAGCACGGAACTTGAGATAACAGGACGCACGGCAACGGGGGAATGGGTGCAGATGGTTGCGCGCTCAACCAATGAAACGGCATGGGGTGCAGCGACCTACATGGCACTCAATCGACCACTGGATGATGTACCAATTGTGTCAGTAACAGCATCCGCCAGTCTATCCACCACAACTGACACACCAATTCTCATGCCTACCAGACGCCCCGCACCCATCGCCCAAGCCACTGCTCCCCCAGCTTTACCAACCCAAAACAAGACAGGGCTTTCTGGCATCCTTGTCTTCAACGACCGCATCGGTGGCACCATCTATGGCTACGATCTGGAGACCGACCGCATGTGGGCGATCACGAGCGGGATTGACCCCGCGCTCAGTCCTGACACCACACAGGTCGCCTTTACGCGTGATGGCGGTGGCAATGGTCTGTATGTGATCAACCTTGATGGCAACAATGAACGGCTTGTCTATAGCGGGCAAGAGATGCTGCGCTCCCCCAAGTGGCGTCCCGATGGGCAGTACGTTGTCTTTAGCCGCAGCAATGGCTATGATGATTGCCGGCTGTTGCATGGCGGCGTCTGTCTGCCCGATGAAGCGATTCTGGAGGGCTTGCCTGCCGAGTTACAGTTCCCAGAGGTGGTCAACGCGGTGCGCGAACTGCGCAACCAGCGCCAATATTTCACCATCCTCACACGCATCGGGCCCGATGGCAACAACTATCGTGACATCCCCTCGCTCGACAAGGCTGGTGCGCCCGATTGGAGCCAACATGGGATTGTCTATCACGCAGGTCCAGCGGGCATCCAGTGGACAGGCGACCATGATGGGCAGAGTACGCTCGTGGTTAACGATGAACTGCACGGCTACTTTCTCGACCCCGACTGGCATCCAACCGTGCGACGCATTGCCTTTCACCGCAAGCTGGGGAGCCACTGGCAAATTCATCTCGTCAATTCAGACGGCACAGGGCTGACCGCGATCACACGCCCCGTGACCGCGCTGGTGGATGAACTGCCGAGCAGCGTCGCCCCCGCATGGAGTCCCGATGGCGAACACATCATCTATCTCAGCAACCGCAACTCGATTGAGTCCGCTGGCGCATGGCATTTCTGGGTGATGGACGCCGATGGCACAAATCAGCGTCGCTTGCCGATTGACCTGCCGCTCTATTACACCTTTTCGTCGGAACAAATGGTGAGTTGGCGCGCTAAGGCTGTCCCGTGACGGGTTCAGTCACAGGGGTTCAGCCACGGGAGTTCGACTAGCGATTCAACCACATGAGCATAGAGCGATTGACCATTTCCGGTGCATCTTGCTGCACAAAGTGACCCGCACCAGGTACAGTCACCAGCGTCAGGTCCTGTTCAAGCCACTGCCATGTATCATTCAATGCCCCTGGCAGTAGTGCCTGATCTTCCAGCCCATGAATCATCAACACGGGGCATTTGACCCTATACTCAGTGGATTGTGGGACTTCATATGGCTCGCGGGGATAGTTGGCCTTGTAGTAGTGGAGCATGGCCTCAAAGTCGGACCGCTGATAGGCTGCCAGATAATGAGGACGGGCCTCATCATCGGTAATCCATTGGGTCAGTCTTTCGGCGGTCATTTGGGTGTGATAGCCCTCCTGCTGGAAGTTGCGTGCATATTGGCTGTTTTTCTGCTGCTCTGGATTGGTCGCCAACTCTCGCGCCAAGCCATATGGATGGGGCAGATTGCAGATGATGAGCCGCTCCACCATCTCTGGATAGAACATCGCCAAACGCCACGACACCATCCCACCCCAGTCATGCCCGACAATGATGGCTTGCTCTTGTCCCAGATGTTTGATGATCGCAACGATGTCGCTGGCGAGTACTGGCATGGCATAGTTCTCCACGCCCTTGGGCTGATCGCTCAGGTTGTACCCGCGTAAGTCAACGGCAACCACGCGGAATTGCTCGGCCAACACGGGAATTTGGTTGCGCCATGAGTACCAAAACTCTGGAAAGCCGTGAATCATCACTAACAATGGATTGCTTTCATCACCCATTGCCACGTAATGCAGTTTGATATCGCCATTGTTGGCATAGCCATGTTCCACTTGGTCAAATAAACTGGTTGTATTTGTCATCAATATGCTCCTTATCTATTTTCTTTATTGAACAGCCATCACCTCTTGCGCCGCCCGAATCCCTGTCTCATAGGCGCCATGCACCGTCGAATGATAATGTGGATGCGTGGCCTCACCAGCAAAAAAGAGCCGATTGGCAACCGATGCCGCCAATGCGCGTCGGTCGCCCGCCTGCTGGCCTACTTTGTCAAAGGAGTAGCTGCCTCGGCAATGGGGATCATGCGACCAGCCCGTGCGCACATAGCTGACAGGGGCAGGCAACTCACCCTCGACGCGATCACCAAACAGCTTTGTCAACACCGACATGGCGGTCTCAATCAACTCGCTGTCACTCATCTCATTAATCACTTGCGCACGGCTCCCTGCATGATAAGCAACAATCACTGGCTCGCCTGTGTAATGCCCATTGTTGAGCCACGAGGTAAAAAGTTCGGGTTCCTGTGGGTCGATTCCACCAGGCAAATAGTTAAAGCGTTGGAATTCACGCGGCCAGAAGAACTCTGGAAACCGAAAGACGATCTTTTCATAGTTGCCAAAGCCAATGCGCTCAATGGCATCGGTCTTGGTTTGTGGCAGGGCTGGGGCAAAGTCAATCACACCCGCTTTGAGAACACCCAACGGTACGGTGATGATCACATGCTCACAATGCATTGTGACATCTTTCCCCGCCTTGCGCGCATGAATGGTTACACCATCATTATCATACACGATTCGCGAGACAATCGTTTCTGTCTCAATCGTCAAGCCCTCGGCCAAGCGATCCGTGATGGCGTTGTAACCACCACCATAGACAAGTTGGTCGCCACCGGGAAGCCGAATGTAGTCATTGCTGACACGCCAGGCCATCTCGTGTGTATCTGCTGCCGCACTGTACTGTGCGCGGATAATCGACGCATAGTAATAGCCTTTGCGCTGCGTTGGTGTCAGGTTATCTGGGATGGGCAGACCTATCTCGTGCAGTGCCTGATAGGAGTCATAGGCAGGCGTGGCTTCGGGTAACGCATATTGTAGCGACCCATAGGCGTGTGCCATCGCACCACTGGCAAGCTGCAACCCTTGGGCATATTCAACACGGTCGAGCGGTGTGCCATCAGCATCAAAGGCCAAGATTGCACTGCCCGATGCGTCCACAAAATCGGTGTAGCCTGTGGCGATGTTATAAGTTCGCGCTAGTTCGGTCAATGGGTTGGCATATGCACCATGAATCCACGAGCCACCCAAATCAACGGAAACGCCCAACGAGTGGTCGGTGTGTGTGCGCCCTCCAACGCGGTTGCGCGCTTCGAGAATTTTGACAGCATGTCCCGCATCGTGCAGTGTACGCGCCGCCATAATCCCCGCCATCCCCGCACCGATTACAATTGTCCTTGTCATGATGAATGAAGTTACCCCTTTGAAGTTCGCAAAGCTGCTTGATAGGGCCAATCCGCAAAAAATACTGCTTGAATTGTAGGATGGCCTAAAACAATACTATACTACAACATTTGCCAACCCATATAAATCTAGCACGGATAGCCATCAAACCAT
>JBCCFC010000760.1:0-6729 GCA_039029935.1 Chloroflexota bacterium | reverse complement strand
CGTACTTCCAATAAAAAACGCCTGAGTAATCTCTTGCGGTTCCATGCTTTGAATCATCCAGAAACCTGTCAATCTTGTCAGGATTGTGGTTATTTGTAGGACAATCTCATCTAAGATAGATAGAAGTGTTAGAAAAAAAGTTATTTTTCATCCTTATTTTTGAGCAATAGCGTCAGTCTGCTCTACAGTCGCATAAAATTCATCTATATTCCTAGTATAAACGCTCACACTCTATACAATATTCTTAATTTCTTGGAATCTTTTATAGTATCAAGTTTCCATTCTAACATAAAATTAATCTTTTAGGTATTGTTTATCAGGAAAAAATTAATGCAGTCATAAGGTTTGCTTAATAAATTGCCCAGTAGGAGCATCACGCTACCTCATGCTCCTACAATCCGAAACGGAATCCACATCTATATGATCCATTGAACTCGATTCAACCCGTTCAATGCCGCCACCCGATACGCCTCAGCCATCGTCGGATAGTTGAATGTTGTGTTGATAAAGTACATCAACGAGTTAGCCTCTCCCTTTTGTGTCATAATGGCTTGACCAATATGTACAATCTCCGACGCCTGCGCGCCAAAACAGTGGATACCAAGAATTTCCAAGGTTTCGCGGTGAAAGAGAATCTTGAGCATCCCTGTTGTTTCACCAGTGATCTGCGCACGTGCCAAATTACGGAAGAAGGAATGCCCAACCTCGTAGGGTACTTTTTTATCGGTAAGTTCCTCTTCTGTACAACCCACAGAGCTAATTTCGGGAATGGTGTAAATCCCCGTCGGTATCTGCTGTACAAGCTGACCCGTGTTTTTTTCTTTGAGCAGGTGGCTGGCCGCAAACCGACCTTGATCATAGGCTGCGCTTGCTAAACTAGGGTAGCCAACGACATCCCCAACCGCATAGATGTGTTTTTGTGTCGATTGATAATTTTTATTAACAACAATGTTCCCGCGACTATTGCGTTCAATCCCCAGTGCGTCTAGCCCCATGTTGTCCGAATTGCCCGTACGCCCCTGTGACCAGAGCAGTATCTCGCTACGAATGACTTTGCTAGAGTTTAGATGTAGACTGACACCGTTGTCATCTGCTTCCACCTTGCTATACTCTTCATTGTTACGGATTAACACGCCATTTTCTCGAAGGTGATAGCCTAATGCATCGACAATTTCATCATCCAAAAATGTCAGCACCCGATCTCGATTGTTAATCAGATTGACCTTGATACGCATGGCCCGGAAGATGGACGCATACTCACAGCCTAAGACACCAGCCCCGTAGATAGTCACTGATCTTGGTGTATGATCCAACTGCAACACGGTGTCACTATCGACAATACGTGGATGGTGAAAGTCGATATCATCAGGGTGATAGGGTCTGGCCCCCGTTGCAATAATAAAAGACTTTGCTGTTAGCCGTTGTCGGCCCTCATCTTTCAAGGCAATTTCAATCGTATGCGCATCCAAAAAAGAGGCACGTCCATGAATTACTTCGGTTTGGTTACGTGCATAAAACCCTGTGCGCATATCAACCTGTTTGCTGATAATTGACCCCGCTGTCTGGAGCAACGTCTGGTAGTCTACGCTGTGATAACTGCGCACCTGTGACAATTGTTGGACAGCATGACGCAAAGCCTTGCTGGGAATCGTCGCCCGATGGGTACAGTTCCCACCGACTTCTTTATAATCATCCACAACAGCAACCGATTTGCCACCCTTGGCACATTTCATAGCCGCCCCCTCGCCACCCGGTCCGCTGCCAATGACGATGACATCATAATCGTAGTGTATTTTGGGTTGGGATTTCTCGGTTGTGTACACCTTTTCTGTTTCGCTCATCTACTCCTCCGTCCTTTCATATTTGTTTCGTTCAACAGGAGCTCGTATAGTTGACATGAATAAGCGGTTGTCATAGGCCATCGTTATTCGCGTGATGCGCTGAATTGAGCAACAAATCTCACGCGAATAACGATGGCCTACGATTGTTCCCCTCACAAGTCCCCAAAGAGCCGACTTGTTTCTATACTCGTTTATGTGAATTTACGTAAAACCCAATCTGTCAATGGTTGGCTGACTGGCATAAATGTGATTCTATTGATATGATACGACTATCTTTCTATTTTTGCACATATAACCAACCTCGTAAATAATTAGAGAAAAGACAATATCAGTTTTAACTTGACCACCATAGGAATTTATAGAGGGGGACTGTCTTGTTTGGATTATTAATTGCAGCGGCCATAGGCGTGATCACTTCGTGGCAAATCCAAGGTCGGCGAAGCAAAGAAAGAGAAGATTGGCTTGTTCAAGAATTGGCGCGCGTTCGCAACGAAGCGAATAGCCTACGTTTAAGTCAACTTCAGTCGGAAAACACATCTCTCTCCACACTCCCCTCTCAGGCAATGGACGCTGTTGCCACCGTTGAGGTGATGCCATCTGAGGTATCCCAAGCAGTCGAGAATGCCGTTACCGAGAATGCTGTTGCAGAGAATGCTGTTGCAGAAAGCATGGCAACACCCAGTGACGAAGATGGCTCTACGATGACAGATGAGGCTGATGGTGCTGATGATACTCATACAGCCACCATTGTTATGGATAATTTGGAGAGCATTCGAGGCATCGGTCCAACCTTTGCCAATCGGCTCAACAATGCTGGTATTCTCACCTTTGCAGATATTGTCGCACGCCCACCAGAGCAGCTACGTTCACTTGCCTCTGGTAGCAAAAAGAGTAAACTGAATGTTGAGAATTGGATTGACCAAGCCAAGCAAAGTTTATAAGAAATTCACTAAACAGGATTGAGCACACATGAAAGAAGTAATCGCGACGGTAAGCCATAAAGGTGGCACAGGCAAAACGTCATTGACCGAAAATCTTGCCTATGAGCTTTCAACAGAACGGGTATTGTTGGTCGATTTAGACCCACAATCAAACCTAACCGTTGGTTGCGGTGTAGACCCCAGCACAGACCATCAAACGATATTTCACGCCATGCATGATCCGACTATCACGTCAGAGGCCATTACATCGCTGGAACACTTTGATATTTTGCCAGCTAATTTGGATTTGGCACTGGCAGAGCAACAATTTGCGGGACACTATGACCGCAACGACAAACTCCGAGACGTGATTACACAGGTGCAGGATGACTATGATTATATCCTCATCGACAGCCCGCCCAGTCTAGGATTCTTTGCCTTCAACGCGCTCACCGCCGCCACCTATGCAATGGTGACGCTTCAGTGTCAACCCTATGCCTTTCATGCGCTGGATAGTACGCTACAACTGATTGAGATGGTCAAAAAAGGCAACCCCAATTTACAACTCAAAGCCGTTGTTCTCACCATGTATGATCGCCGCCTATCGTTAACCAAATCGGTTGAAAATGCAGCACGAGAGCGCTTTGGTGAATTGGTTCCTCAAACGGTGATTCCTGTCAATGTCTCTGTGGCCGAAGCGACACTGGATGGCGTTCCCGTTTCACTCTACGCCCCACGCTCAACAGGTGCAACCGCCTACCGAGACTTGGCGCAAGAAATTTTTGGCATCCATAAAAGTAGTTAAAAAATAGGAGAAAATCAATGGCAAAAAAACAAAAATCGTTTGAATCAAAATTAGGTAGCTGGAAAGATCAGGCCAGTTTAACCCGTTCGCAGTCAACCGATGAATCTGATACAAAGTCTGCAAATCGTACCGAATATGTGGTTGCACGCAGTTTGATGACACGTATCACTGAGGCAGCCCAGAAGAATGGTATGAGTGAAAGTGAAGTCGTTGGACATTTATTGACATGGGCGTTGGATCAGGTGGACGCTGGGGTACACTCGTTTCCAGAGAAGAGTTGAAAAGTGGAAAGGTTGAAAGGTTGAAGGACTTATGAGGACATGTGATATACATTGAGAATTTGTATATTTTATTTCTCTTCTGACCACTATAAACATTCAATCATCTCGACCCTTCGACCCTTCAACCCTTCCACTTTTCAACCTTTCGACTCTTCAACCTTTTGCGGTCCAAGTCCAGGGCGGCTCACAATCGTTTGCTGTACACCGGTCAACGCATGGGTACGTTCTTCAACCGCTGCCACATCTTTTTGTTCGCAAATCAAATGAATGTTCGGACCCGCATCAATGGTGAAATAGACGGGTAGTCCCTCTTCACGCCAATCGTAAACAGCTTGAATAATCTCGATGGTAGCAGGTTGCCAGTAAAAGAGGCTCGGTGTACTCGTCATCATAACAGCGTGCATTGCAAGTGCATCCTGCTCAATCACGGGACCCAGTTGCGCCAAGTCTCGGTTGGCAATCGCTTGGCGCGTTTCGGCCAACGCATCCTCTACATAGGCCAAGCGTGCATGGTTGAGCGGACTGTCCATTGCGAGCTTGTGTCCTTCTGCGCTGCTGATGCGCTTGGGTGCGGCGCTGGCAACAGCGACGACATCGCATAACGCCCAATGGTCAGCAGGGTAGAGCATATGCGCCACGCTGCTCCCGTGGTCATGCCCTTTTTCCCACTCCACAAATCCACCAAAAAGACTGCGGCTGGCCGAGCCGCTACCCATCCGTGCCAATGCGGATAGCTCTTTATTGTTTAATGCCAACCCCGCTGCATGACATCCTGCAACAGTCAATGCTGCAAATCCGCTGGCAGAACTAGCAATCCCCGCGGCCATTGGAAAGTTGTTTTGGCTGGTGACATTGGCTCGCCATGACTGCCCTGCCAACGCACGGATACGGTCCAGATGTCGGACCAAACGCGCGGTCCCCTTGCTCTCAGATGCGCTTGGTTGACGAATGCCATCCAACGTTATGACATCCTCTTGCAATGCGCCATCACTATCCCACTCAACCGTTGTCACTGTATAGGCATCCGCCAACGTCATGCTGATGGAATTGCTGAGTGGAAAGTGTAAGTCGGCATTCTCTGGCGTATTGGGCAGTTTCTGAACACCCCAATACTTGATGAAGGCGATGTTGCTGCCTACACGAAATGTTGCTTTGTGCATGTTAGTCACCCCGATCCACCCATTCTTCAAACCGACGGATTAAATCATCTAACAATTCATCATGTGCATCAAACGTCACCTCAACGCCGTTATCCGCTTCTGCAATCTCTGCCTTCCACCCAATGCCCTCAACCAGATTCGGATTGTCTTCTAGCCCCCCACCCAGCCGCTTCAAATACGTCTGCGCCTGCTTGAGGGTGACATCTGGAAAATCCAATGTTTCCTGATCATAGAGTTCTTCACTCTGATATTCAGAGTATTGGTCATCGCGCGTGTCGCCAAAGTTCGATGTGCTGATTGGCATAATGTGGTTCTATCCTTTCTATCCGTGTCTATATCATATCTATTCTGTAATGATCAAATAGATGTTAAACACGATTGTAGGGGCGTACCTTTGGGGTCGGGAACCCTCTGGGTGTCTACAATCAATGTTCAATGTGTTGTTGACTATTACATAATGTTATTGATTCTGACATATGCATCCTTACTCACATAGTGGTCACATAGTGGTCACATACCTTCCTTCATCAAACATACCAAATATTCTTAGTATGAATGTGATGACTCTCAGTATACCAGCACCCAAAGCAATCAACAATTATATTTCTCACACTTCCCCTTCTAAGCCCTCTGCGTTCCCTGCGGTTAACCTTGCAAAATCATGCTCATCGTCGCCGCATCAATGTTGCCTCCACTCAAAATGACCCCAACACGCCCTTGTGCCTCAATTGCGCCGCTCAACAGTGCCGCTACACCCAAGGCCCCTGATGGCTCGACCACCAACTTTGTGTAGTAAAACAGAAAACGCACAGCCTCCATAATCGCCTCTTCGGATACTGTAACCATATCGTCAACATAGTCCAAGGCCAACGGAAAGGTCAGTGTGCCCAGCGAGGGGGTCCGTGTACCATCGGCAATGGTCGGCGGATTCTTCACGGTGTGCAACGTCTTGGTGTGGAATGAGAGCGTGGCGTCATTGGCGACTTCCGGTTCCACGCCTATGACTTTACAGGAGGGCATCGTCCCTTTGCTGGCAATTGCGCTGCCACAGAGCAATCCACCGCCCCCACAAGGCACAAGCAACATATCCAACGCACCCACTTCATCGACCAATTCCAGTGCTGCCGTCCCCTGCCCTGCAATCACATCTTTATGGTCATAGGGTGGAATAATCGCCTGCCCTTCCTCGGCCTGAATCTGTTCCGCCAGTTCTTTACGGTCCACTTCATTCGGGTCGTACTCAACCACCTTGGCCCCATAGCCCTCCGTTGCCGCCCGCTTGGTGGCAGGTGCATTATTAGGCATCACAATCGTTGCCTGTACACCCAATAACTTGCTCACCAACGCCGTCGCCTGTGCATGATTTCCTGAGGAGTAGGTCAATACGCCCCGTGCTTTCTCCTCGTTACTTAACTGCGAGATGGCGTTAAATGCGCCCCGAAATTTGAACGCACCAATTCGCTGAAAATTCTCGCATTTGAGGAAAATGTTTGCACCCACTTGCGTATCAAGCGTTGTGGAGGTCATGACGGGGGTGATGTGGGCATAGCCGTTGAGTCGCTCTTTGGCTGCTTGGATTTCGTTGAACATGATTTTTGCTCCTTCTATGATGAATCAAAACGAACCATTTTTTGCATCGTGCGTGTTTATTTTGGCCGTATAGCAATGTCTGCTAATGACAACAAAGGACAGTATCGCAGGTTGGCTACCTGCGTCACAGAT
>JBCCFC010000759.1:0-6734 GCA_039029935.1 Chloroflexota bacterium | reverse complement strand
GTTACCTGTTCATGATAGCCTTTATACTAGGCATCATTACCGTCTCTATCCTAACCAAAGCCAATGTCAAAAGTGCCACACCTGCCGAAGATATCTATTTTCCACTTTTAATGAACGATCCATCGCCAACACCAACCTTTACCCCAACAGCGACACCGACAGCCACACCCATCCCCGTATCGTCTAACCCAAATTGCCCAACAAATATCCCTGTTGGTCCCCCGCTCCTACATGTGATTGAAACAAACAGCAACTATGCAGGGACCGCCACTTGGGCCTATGATAGTCGTCGCATTGTTTCCATTGGATTATTTGGGGACCTCGACATTTGGGATGCGACGACAGGCGAACTCATTCTGACGTATGAACAACATGAACCCGAAACCGACCTTGTGCAATGGTCGCCTAATGATGACCGATTGGTCTTTAATGTAAGGGGGGCTGGTCTCCAAATATTGGATATCAACGCAGGCGAACCGTTGCACCGATTGAGTGGACACACAGATAGCATTACGGAGATACAATGGTCGCCTGATGGTCGCAGGGTCGCCTCTGCCAGCAGGGACCACACTGTGCGTATATGGGATGCTGAGGCTGGGGCGTTGTTGCGAACAATTGATGGCGAGGACAGAATTCATAGCATAAGTTGGTCCCCCGGTGGCACTCGAATACTTGCTGGTACTGCGAGTACCTATCTTGAGCATGAATTGCGTGTGTGGAATGTGGATAGCGGAGCGTTGGTGCAAACATTTGGCGATAGCTCTACGGTTGCGACGGTAGTGGCTTGGTCGCCTGATGGACAGTATATTGCTTCGAGTGGAGGCATCAGAGACAAAGCCATCTTTATTTGGCGCGTGGAAACGGGGCAAATTGTCCAAGAATTGAAAATACAAGGTGATTCTGCAAGAAGCATTCGATGGTCACCCGATAGCACAAAATTGGTTTCGAGCGAAAACTATGGCGATGACGTAGTACGGGTCTGGGATGTGGCAAGGGGTGAAATTCAGCAGACATACTCAGGACATGGTGGGGTTGTTGGGAATGTTGGCTGGTCCCCCGATGGTCAAAAATTGCTTTCAGGCAGTGCAGATCAGGATATACGAGTATGGCGCTGGATAGATATGCCGATGCCTGTGACGCTGAGAGGGCATGAAGCATTTGTCCAATCGGTTGATTGGGCACCCGATAATCGAACACTGGTTTCTGGTGCCCAAAATGGAACAATCAAATTGTGGGACTTGGATACAGCGACGGAACTTGCTGGTTTAACATCATTTCAGCTATATGTCCGTTCGACAAGCTGGTCAGCTGATGGAGCAAGACTGGCTGTTAGCAACGAGCGTTCTGTTCATGTATGGGATATGACGACGGGTAATTATATGTATAGACTTGCTGCCCATGCCTATACGGTCACGGATTTAATGTGGTCACCCGATAGCACGAAATTAGCGACTGTCAGTCATGACCAAACAATGCGTGTGTGGGATGGAAACACGGGGCAACTATTACAGCAGTATGGCGAATTTTCCTATTGGTTAACAGGTGTCTCGTGGGCTCCCGATGGCAGCCGACTTGCAACAACTGTGGATATTGATGGTATCGTTAGTGTTTGGGGGGTCGAAAATCGCGAGCCTCAATTAGCCCTATCGGGGCATCGAGGGCAGCTCACTTCAGTCGATTGGTCCCCTGACGGACAATATCTAGTCTCTGGGGGTGGCTCAGAGGTGCGTGTATGGGATGCAAACAGCGGTCAGGCACTCGCCGTATTGAGCAGCAGTCGTGTCACCAGCGTTGACTGGTCGCCAGATGGATGCAAAATTGCTGCTGGTTCAGAGAATAGCACAATCTACATCTGGGATGCGTGGACAGGTGAGCTTTTATGGACATATGACCACCATACATCAAATGTTACATGGGTGCGCTGGTCCCCCGATGGGCATAAATTGGCCTCATCCAGTTTTGACCAAACTGTTCGGGTATGGACCATTGCAGACTAATACCCCAAACTCGCCATAATTCCCTGTAACTCGGCAAACGAGGGCGCACCCACAAACTTGCGTCCATTGACAAAGAAGGTCGGCACATCTTGAATATTGAATTGCTGGCCTTCCTGTTTGTCGGTCTGGACTTCAATGGCGTGGCGACCGCTGTTCATGCATTGGTTAAAGCGGCCTGCATTGAGGCCAATGGTGGCGGCATAGCTACTAAAGAGCGATGATGGGTCGGATGCACGTTGCCATGAATTGGCATTAGAGACAAGTTGCCACTGCATCGCCCCAAACTGCCCCTGTTCGCCTGCACACTCGGTCGCTTCGGCAGCGCGGCGTGATTGCGAGGTCACGGGGAAGTCCTTGTATACGATGCGCGCCTTATTGGTGGCGACATAGGCTTGGTTAAACTGTGCCAATGTATTGGCGAAGAATTGGCGGCAGAGCCGACACTGGTAGTCGATAAAGAGATAGATGGTGACGGGTGCGCTGGCACTGCCCACGTTGCCATAGGACTCGGCAGGCAGCGAGATGTTGACTACTGGCTCGGCTGGCACTGATGCACGGGCAGCACTGGCTGATTGACCGCTGTAGGCATCCGCAGCCAGCGTGTTGATGATGGGCTGGAAGAGGCTCCAAGGCAGATAGCCTGTCACCTGTCGCCCGTTGACCAAAAAGGTCGGTGTCTGACGCAGATGATATTGTTTAGCCTCGCTGTAGTCTGTCTGTACTGCCTGTGACGCCGAGCCACCATCCACACAACTTGCCATTGTGCTGGTATTATATCCCAGCGCACCACTCTGCTGTAATAGATAATTGCGCACATTCCACTGTCTACTCCACACATGTTGATTGTTATAAAGCCAATCGTGCATCGTCCAGAAATTGCCCATACGCCCTGCACACTCAGCAAAGGTCGCTGATACAATCGAGCGGTTGCCTGTGGCAGGCAGATGTTTAAAGATGTAGCGCACCTGTCCCGCTGCAATCATGGTGTTCAAACTGGGCTTAACCTCGCGGAAAAAGTTGGCGCAGGATGTACACATAAAATCACCATATTTGACGATGGTAACGGGGGCATTGGCATTGCCCTGCTGTGCAATCGGCTTCTCTCGTAATGACCAGCCAAAGAGCGGTGCGGGAAGATTGACGGAACTACTTGGTGTGTAGACTGGGGTGGATGAACGGGCGGGGACTGGTGTCGCGGCAGGATAGGTGTTCTGTGGCTGTGGCGCACCATACGAGCTGTAATAACTGTCGAGATAGGCTTGGTAGGATGGGTATGTGCCAGATTCATTGGTATAGGTTTGTGCATAGGCAAACTGAGGTGTGATCAAAATGAGGATGCTTGAAAGGATAATCACGAGTGTGATAGAATTGAGCCGACATTGAAACGTGTTCAAAACAGATTTCTCCTAGAATAATATCACCAGTGGATATGCCAATCATACCCTTACGGCCACATTTCGCAACCATAGTATACGCTAATTAACGTATTTTCACTCATTTTTGTTCAGCCAGTTGATTCATACAGTAAGGAAACGATTTATGTCTATAATCGAGAACAATTCAAAGACAAAACCCAATATCATTGTCTTTTTCACCGACCAGCAACGGTGGGACTCCACAGGCGTGCATGGCAATCCATTGGGGATAACCCCCAATTTTGACCGCATGGCACAGCGTGGCACACACCTGTTTAACACCGTCACCTGTCAGCCTGTCTGTGGACCAGCACGGTCATGCTTACAGACAGGACAATATGCAACCACAACAGGCTGCTTTCGCAACAGTATTCCGCTGCCCCAGGATGCACGGACCTTGGCGCATTTTTTCAGCGAGGGGGGCTATGACACAGGTTATATCGGCAAATGGCATCTCGCCAACCGAGAAAGCATTGGACCTGTCGCCGAAGAGGAGCGTGGTGGCTATGATTATTGGTTGGCCTCCAATGTATTGGAGTTCACCTCAGACGCCTACAACACGGTGATGTACAACAATGACAACGAGGCGGTCAAGATGCCAGGGTATCGTGTCGATGCACAGACCGATGCCGCCATCCGCTATATTGATAATCATCAAAATGGACCTGACAGTGAGAATGAAAAGCCGTTCTTTCTTTTCCTCTCCTACATCGAACCCCATCACCAGAACCATATCGACGATTACCCACCACCAGATGGCTATCGTGAGCAGTACGCAGGCCGCTGGACACCGCCCGACTTGTTGGCTCTCGGTGGCAGCAGCCAACAACACTTGGGTGGCTACTATGGCATGATCAAACGGCTGGATGAGGCATTGGGGCGGCTTTTTGATGCGCTCAAGAGCTTGGGCATGGCTGACAACACCATTGTCCTCTTTACCACCGATCATGGCTGTCACTTCAAGACGCGCAACGGTGAGTACAAACGTTCCTGTCATGAAAGCTCGGTTCGTCTCCCCACCGCTATCTGTGGCCCCGGCTTTGACAGCGGCGGTCAAATCCATGAAATGGTCAGCCTGCTCGATATGCCTCCAACGCTGCTGGAGGGCGCAGGCTTGCCTGTGCCAGAGCAGATGCAGGGGCGGTCAGTCGTACAGCTTGTCAACCGTGACAAGACCGATTGGCCGGAGGAGGCGTTTATCCAAATCAGTGAAGCGCAGGTTGGTCGGGCTGTGCGCACTAAACGCTGGAAATATGGTGTGGATGCACCCGATAAGCATGGTGGGCGTGATAGTGGGTCGGATGTCTATGTTGAGCAATATCTCTATGACCTCGAATATGACCCCTATGAACTGACCAACCTCATCGGTGTGGCGTCGCATCGTGAAGTGGCTGATGTTATGCGTGGACGGTTGATTCGTCGCATGGTCGAGGCTGGTGAGGATGCACCGGAGATTGTGCCTGCACCAGACGTGAAGGAGAATCCGCAGCGGATTGTGACGACGGCGGAGGCGTGGAGTTAGTTACTACAACGGATTTGGGATGGGGAACGGATTTTTTCGTGCGCGTGATAAACCTGTTCCCCATTCCTAACTCCGTTGTAGCAACTATGAGCAAATGACGAGTTTGCTTATTCGTTCAGTAAGCGACAGAGAAAGCATCATGAACATTCTAATCACAAACGGCCATACACAACTGCAACACAAACTGCTCGATACGCTCTCCGCCAACCATCAGCCTCATCTATTTTCAGACGATTTGCGTGTGCCGACGGAAGTCGAGCCAGCACTCGACGGCATTGACACCATCATTCATCTGGGACCATTGGCCTTGATGGAGGCTAAAACAACCGATGAACTGACCGCTTTGGATGAGGCTACACGTGGGGCGTATGTCCTCATGAACGCAGCACGAACAGCGGGCATCAAACACATTATTCTGGCGAGTTCGCTTGCCACCTTTGACCGCTTACCTACGCATTGGCGTGTCAATGAAGAATGGCGACCACGACCCACACCTGCACTCGACCAACTCTGTCCTTGGCTGACCGAACTCTCTGTGCGTGAAAGTACGCGTGTGGGACAGATGCAAGTCGCGTGTCTGCGTTTTGGACAGATCGTTGATGACGCAACGGTCGCCGGACAACCCTATGATCCACGCTGGTTACACATTGACGATGCGGTGCAAGGCATCCAACAGGCGTTGGCCTATCAACACGATGTACAGCCCGATTGGACCGTTTTTCACATCACAGCAGCGGGTCCACATGCCAAGATTCGCCACAGCAACCAACAAAGTGGCAAGGTCTTGGGCTATCAACCCGCGCATGATTTTGCGGAACAGGCTAACGCATCAGGAGCGCAAGCCGAACCAGACCGACGTGCATGGCGTCAGGTGCTTGCCCCGCCTACACCAGTGCCATCACGTCCCATCCGTAACGTGGTTAACTTTGGGGCCGGCGGTCCAATGGGTGCGGTGACAACGCAGGAACTGCTATCCTCCTACACGCTACGCATCACCGACGTCCGCCCCATTGCCGACATCGCAGCCGAAGCCAATCCGCAAGCTCCGGGGGCACCACTACCTGCGCCACTCGATCCGCCGCATGAGAACCGTGTTGTGGATGTACGTGACTCACAACAGGTGATGGACGCCTGTGAAGGCATGGACGCCATCCTCAACTGCTCGGTCATGCGTCCTCATCCTGTCAACGCCTTCCTGGTCAACACCATCGGAGCCTACAACGTCATGCAGGCGGCAGTTGCCCACAACATCCGGCGTGTTGTGCATACCGGGCCGCTGCTGCACTGGACGGGTATTGACGAGCCTATCTCCGGTGCCACCGATTACCACTGGGATTACGACATCCATGTTGATGCACCGGGTCGTGCATTGAGCCATCTCTATATCCACTCCAAATATCTGGGACAGGAAATCTGCCGTGTCTTTGCTGAGTATTATGACTTGGAAGTGCCTGTGTTGCTCTTTATGTCGTTGGTCAACCCAGAAACCGCACAGCATTCGCATGGGTTCCAGATTTCATGGGCAGATACAGGTCGTGCGCTGCGACGGGCGTTGGAGGTGACATCGCTACCCTCGCCCTATGAAATGGTGAATATTAGTGCGGATTTGCCACATGGTCGTTTTGATCATGATAAGGCAAGGGTGTTGTTAGAGTGGACGCCACGTGATAATTTGGCGCATTTATGGCAAGATGGATAGATAAGAATAGTTACACGTTTTTCAATCTCCGCTAGCAGTCTATTGTAGAGAACGGCACTGGTTCAGTTAGTGTCGCGGATTATGGGATCGCGGATCATGTC
>JBCCFC010000758.1:0-6738 GCA_039029935.1 Chloroflexota bacterium | reverse complement strand
GTCACAGATAACCAATCTGTGTTACTGGTTTATCCTTTCCTCTTCAAGGACAAAGTAAATGAATTCCCATATATCCGTTTTCATTCCACAAAGCAACCACGGTGGTTGGTCAGCAGGGAATAGACTATGGTATGATGGAGACAGAAGGACAAAGGACAGTATTACAGGTTGGCTACTTGCGTCACAGATAGCCAATCTGTGTTACTGGCTTATACTTTCCTCGCCAGGGATAGTACCGCAGGTTGGCTACCTGCGTCACAGATAACCAATCTGTGTTACTGGTTTATACTTTCCTAGCCAATGAAGGAATGCTGACGTCTTACCTCATATGGAGTTACCGACAGCATCCTTCTATTCTATAGAATTAAAGGCTATGGGCTAAATTGCAAGGGAATTATCAATGAGCAACTTTTTTTCAGGAGATTTAGTCGGAACAGGACTTAAATTTGGCATTGTCAGCTCGCGCTGGAATGATTTCATGGGCAGCAAATTGTTGGAGGGGGCCAAAGATGCCTTAATTCGTCATGGCGTCAATGCGGAGGATATTGATGTGGCGATGGTACCGGGCAGCTTTGAGTTGCCGATGGCAGCAAAGGCGATGGTAGAACGCAATACCTACGATGCCGTCATCTGTCTGGGCATCGTCATTCGTGGTTCCACCCCGCACTTTGAGTATGTTGCCAGCGAAGCAACAAAAGGCATTGCGCAGGTGGGGATGCAGGGCAATATCCCTGTAACCTTTGGTGTGATCACCAGCGACACGATTGAGCAAGCCATTGAGCGGTCGGGCAGTAAGGCAGGGAATAAGGGTGTAGAGGCAGCATTGGCTGCGATTGAGATGGCGAATGTGTTACGTCAGATTCGGGGCTAACCTATCAGGTTAATACAGCCCTTCACGGACCAAATCGTCCATTGTCGCCAGCATACTTTCACGGAGTACATCTACTAGATGGTCAATTTCACCCTTGTTGAGAATCAACGGGGGTGATAGGACATTGCAGGCACCAATAGGCCGCACAAGTAGCCCTCGTTCTTGGCAATGGTCGGCGATGCGTTCGCCGATACCCACCGATGCATCAAACTCCGCCTTGGTCTCTTTGTCAGCAACACTTTCAATACAGAGCATAAAGTGGCTACCACGTACATCACCCACAATAGGCACGTCCAGCAGTGTTTTGAGCTGTTCTTCAAAATAGGGACCCATGACTTGAACATGTTCACAGATTTTTTCATCTTCCATGATCTGGATGTTCTGAAGAGCAGCGGCACAGGCGACGGGATGTCCCGTGTAGGTGAAGCCGTGATAAAAATAGGCTCCCTCTGCTTGTGGAACGCTGATCACATCATAGACCTCATCAGACAGAATCGTGGCACTCAGTGGCAGGTAGCCGGAGGTTAACCCTTTGGCGCTGGTGATGATGTCGGGTTGAATGTCAAAGACAGGTTCAGAGGCAAAGAAATGACCCAAGCGGCCAAACCCTGTCACCACTTCATCCGAAATATAGAGGACATCATATTTTCGACAGACCTCTTGGGTGCGACGATGATAGCCTGCGGGCGGCACAATTACGCCACCAGCCCCCATGATTGGCTCGGCGATGAAGGCTGCGGTATTTTCAGGACCAATCTCCAAGATTTTTTGCTCTAATTCATCAACCAAAAAATCGCAAAATTCTTCGACCGTCATGCCATCAGGACGACGATAGGTGTAGGGTGCGGAGACGTAGTGAATCCAATCGCTGATGACATCAAAGCCCACGTGGTCTTCTGTAACGCCAGTCAGTGACATCGCAAGATAGGTACTGCCATGATAGGCTTGATAGCGCGAAATGACATGTTTTTTGGTCGGTTTGCCTAGCTGATTGAAGTAAAAATGAACCATGCGGATGGCAGTGTCGTTTGCCATGGAACCGCCTGTGCCAAAGAAGACATGGTTGTAGGCGCGGGTGTGTGACTGTGTAAAGAGTTGGGCTAATTTGGCCCCCAACTCAGCAGATGGCGGTGAGGTCATATCGACAAATGGGTTGCTGTAGGTCAGGCGCATCACCTGTTTGGCAACGGCATCCGCCATCTCTTCGCGGCCATAGCCAATGTTGACACACCAAATACCGCCGATGCCATCCAGATATTTGTTGCCATCGGCGTCATATATATAGGCTCCCTCGGATTCCGCCACGACCAGCGAGCCTTTCTCTTTAAATACGGAAAAATCAGCCCAAGGATGAATCACATGGTCGCGGTCTTTGCGCCAAATATCCTGTGTATCGTACTGTTCAAAGTTAGATAAGCCTGCCAATTGGTTGTGTATATCCACATTGCCCCCGATATAATTATCATTCCTTATGCAATAATCGCCACCGTCTTCAACATAGCATGGGCCAACGCTTGCTGCCCATCTATAGAGACATGTGCCATTATATCATCTTTGGGCAATCCCTTGGTAAAAAGTCGCCACGCCGCGTCTTCATGGATGCGTACTTGGGCAGTCGCTCCTGACTGAGTATCTTGTGCATCATCACAAACATACAGCGACCAAGCTGGTGTTTCACGCAAAAGAAACCACTCGCCGCCAGACTCGCCTGAAATTTGAAATGATAGCGTAGCCCCCTCGGCAGCATATACGGTATGCAAGGTATGAGGCAGGGCGCGAATAAAGGTGTCTAAGGCTGGCGCAAGAAAACGTGGTTCCTTAAGACCGGGTTGGCCTATCGCGTCGCGGATATGCTGTTGGTGATGCCAACGCTCGGTATACTCTCGTGCGATATCTAGCCAGACTGGGGCAGGCTCATCTCCGGCCCAACTGACAGGGTTGCCGATGGAACGGAGATCAAGTGTATTGAAATGCGCAATCGCTTGCCTTCCTGTAAATTCCAGCAAATCACACAACAGCCGTGGACTAATGCGCCGTGTTGACTGAAGCCAGATATCATTGGCGCGATCAATAAACGCAACCAAATCAGCCCAGCTATTGATGTTCTGTCGTTCCGGTGCAAACTCATCACGCTCGCGCGAGACAATGCCAATATCACCGCCCAACAGATGCAACGCAACATCTTTCACTGTCCACCCTGCACAGGCCGTAGGCTTTTGCCAGTCATCATCTGGCAGTGACCGCAACAGCATCAACAGTGCATCTAACATCTCTTCAAACAAATGGTTGACATATATCGGTGCAACTTTATTCATCGAGTGACCCTCTCTTTTCAAACTATTCTGTCTTCTCTCTATGTCATCAACTCTATGTCATCAACTGTATACTCATATCGGAACTAATTATATGTCATCTTGTCTGAGATGTATAGTTTTACTAAACTGTAAACTGATTGATAGGTAGCAATTTTGCGAAAAATATGAAATAGTTGAGGAAAATCAGTATTTTGGCGGAGGCGTCTTACAACAAATGATGCAGGTTAAGGTGGCATTTTTGATTCTTTTTGCAGAACTTCTCGATTACATCGGCCCAATCCGTTCTGTCCCCACATCAATCCCGCCAAACATGGACGCATCAAAGCTGCGCAACAGCAAATCCATCTTCACTTCCATCATTGCCTCATCATTCCAGCGGTTCTCAAACTCATCGGGATCAGCCACCATGTCATAAAGTTCACCCAGCCCCGTGCCGTGATAGACGACAAGTTTGTGTTGACGGTCGCGGTACATGGTGGCGTAAGAGGCAGCGGGTTGGTCAAGCGTGTCGAAATATTCGCTACGCACAAAGTAGCGGTGATCATCGAGCGGAGCGTTGCCTGTGAGCAATGGCAACAGTGAGCGACCTTGCATGTGGGTAGGCACGGATTGACCAGCGGCCTCGAGCAGCGTGGGTGCAAGGTCGGTGAGTTCGACAAGCGCGGGACTAACGACATTGGCTTGGAACCGCTCCGGCCATGAGATGATCAACGGTATACGCACCAGCCCTTCGTAAAATCTGCATCCTTTTTGGATGAGGCCATGATCGCCCAGCGTTTCGCCATGATCGCTGGTGAAGATGATGATGGTGTTGCCACGCTGACCTGTCTCATCCAATGCCTGCAAAATGCGTCCCACCTGGTCGTCGATGAGCTTGATCATGGCATAGTATGCAGCCTGTAATGTACGCCCATCACGACCACCAGCCGACTCGCTGTCTCTGTCTGTCCCTGGTGTTCTCGGCACAATTGGGTTGGGGATGTCAAGTTCATCTGGGCGACGGACCTTTGATTGAAAGTCAATGGCCTGCAATGCCTGTTGTTGGGCGATATCGCTTTCGAGGAAGAGTGGACCGGGCATATCGTCCGGATTGAATTGCTCACGGTATTCCCTGGGTGGGTTGAAGGGTGGATGTGGATCATAGATGTTGACGCTGGCAAGCCAGGGTGTTTCAGCGTTACGTTGTTCGCTGATAAATGCAATCGTCTTTTCGGCACACCAAGTTGTCTGATGCAATGGCGCAGGAACACCGTCTAAACTTTTGGTCAATTCCCCCAGCACATAGCCCTGCTCGCGTACCCAATCGGCGTAATCGTGTCCTTCGGCCCAGTCATCACGCGGTGCATGGCTATATTGCCAATAGCGATAGCCATCATCGGTGCGCTGTTCAATGCGCCCATAGGCACTAGACAGATGTAGTTTGCCGATGAGACCGCAGTCATAGCCTTGGTCTGCCAGCAACTTTGTCACCAATGGTGGATGGTCGGCAGGCATGGCACGGTTGCCGTTGCGTGTGGCGTGGACAATACTGGGATACATGCCCGTCAGAAAGCTGGCGCGACTCGGCGTGCAGATGGGACTCTGGCAGTAGGCATAGTCAAAGGCAACGCCCTCGCGCATGAGTTTGTCGATATTGGGCGTGGAGACATATGGGTTATTGAGCGCACCAATGGTGTCGTAGCGTTGTTGGTCTGTGCAGATCCATAGTATGTTTGGTTTGTTGGTCATATATGTTTCTCCTGTGTAAAAAGTTGAAAGGTTGAAAAGTTGAAGAGTTGAAGGGTCGTATATTTTCACGACACCGAAGCATTGATAATGTAGTCAATCAAAGAACGTACCATCAAACTATATTCCTCAGTTGGTTGCGCTCGTCGCTTAATCTCAGGAAAGTTATCGTGAATAAATTGTGCAACCCAGCTAGTGTCTACTAGAGGATTGCTTAATGCCAGTAGCGATGGTGGATCATCATGAAGCGTAATAGTACGCCAGTACACAAGATAAGCATAGCGTAGTTCTGGGCGATCAAGACCATATAGGTTGACGGTGTAGTTGGCTCGTTCTTTTGCCGTAACCGAAATGCCCGGCTTCGCTTCAATTTTCAATGAAATTGGATTGACCCAAAGGTATGTAGATGGATCATCATCGTCAGGCTTCAGGCAAGGATCATGTTCACGTTCGCCTTTAATCCCATTACAGGTCCCACAACTCAAAAACAGATTGACCCAATCAAAGGCATCCTGTGGATAATGCTGCTTGGATTTGAAATGCTCAATTTGAAGTTCACCCGGCACTTGTCGTTCACAAAATGCACATTTGTGATGATGCCACTTGACCATTGCCTCCGTTACAACATGGTTGAGCGACTGTTTATTCACTTGAGGCCACGACCAATCCGTTTTCTTGGCAACCCGTTTTTGCCAGTTTTCAGTCCACCGCTGAATATTTTCATCGGTCCATATTGTAGGCTTCTCACCTCTTGAGAGTTTGATCATAATCAGCGTGATACCCCGTTGTTTGTTTGACGTGTCATTGCGAGTAAATTGGCAATCCAAGAGCTGACATTGGCTAATTTCCCCAGAAGATGGTCGTGTTCTTGGCGTTCATCTTCGGTGATTGCACCACCAGCGAGTTTAGCAGCCAACTCACTCAAGCGGTCCAATTCACGTTGAATCTTTGGCGTGTACAGGCTGTCGGTAAAGAGCTTTTGCAGTACCAGATCAGCTGGATAGCCAAAGAATTCATCATAATGAGATGCCACTTGAAACTGATTCTGTTCATCTTTGTAAATACGAAACACTTGCGTATCATCTGCTGACCCCACGACAAAGGGGCTGTGTGTTGTGGCGATAATATGTGTTTCCGGCAATAGGTCCATCGCATCAGCCATCACTCGCCGCTGCCATTCGGGGTGTAAATGGCTATCGATTTCATCCACCAGAATTATGCCGGGGGCAATTGCAGCTTGGGCAGGGTCTTTCCAGTTGACCCTTGATGCACGTGAGAGATAATCTAGTGTCCAGCTAAGAAAGCTACGTGTGCCGTCACTTAATTGGTTGATCGAAATTGATTCACCGTTTTGCTCGGCTTTAAGCGTAATGGGGTTACGCTCCAATCGAAATTTGATGGGAAGCCCTAAGCTTTTTGTGATAAGACGTTCAACACGATGTATGGATTCAAGGTACACATCAGCCTCGTATTGTGCATCATCAGCAATGGCTAATGCGCGTCGTATATGCTGATTTGCAATCCACTGTGATATATTCGATTCGGTTGGCGGACGAAATGGGTTAAGAATGTTCTGGAGAGGCAACTCGGCAAGCTCTTCAAATCCAGTAATTGGCTTATCCACTAAATCCCGAAATGGTCCGTAAGTGGCAGCCATGACCGTAATATCTTGATTTGCCCTCCATGTATCTTGGAAATTCTTGAAACTCTTTGAACCGCGTATACTCACAATACTGCTATCATCTAAGTTAATCTCAGGCCCAAAGTGAAAAACACCAGAAGCGAAACTAGGTATTCGGCTTTCCATATATTCTTTTTGAATATGAT
>JBCCFC010000757.1:0-6739 GCA_039029935.1 Chloroflexota bacterium | reverse complement strand
CGGAGACATAGACGTCCCCCGTAACTCCTGTCGCGAGAGGACGCAGTGAGCGATCTAGGACTCGTATGGTCGAGTTCCGGATAGGTCTGCCCACCGGAACGGGCGCGTCGGCGTCGTGCCCGGCAGACAACCGGTGGTGTGTCACATCGTCGGATGTCTCGGTGGCGCCGTATGCATTCACTAGCGTGCCGGGATACCGCTCATTCCAAGCAACCGCCACTCCCGGCGGCAGGGCTTCGCCCATAACTACCAGCCAGCGAAGCTCATGAAGCCTAGGAGCGGGGTCCAGTCGGCCCGAGTGGAGTTCCGCTACGATCGGCTTCAGGACGGAGGGGACTGTTTCAAGGATGGTGATCCCCGCGCTGTCGGCTTTCCAGAGCATGAGAACGGGATCTGTGATTTCTTCGTCGGTGAATACGACACTGCGTCCCCCACAGAGCAGTGGCGAGAGGAACTGCCAAACGCTGACATCAAAGCACTGAGACGAACATTGAGCGACGATGGACTGCTCGGTCATCTCAAGTTCGTCGATCTTGGCCAACAAATGATTGACCATTCCGTCGTATCCCACCATCGCGCCCTTGGGGCGCCCGGTGGAGCCGGATGTGAAGAAGATGTAGGCGAGCTCGTGTCCCGTCGCGGGTTGTGGCAACTCATCACTGGATTCGCCACGGGTGCGCAACGAAACCGGGACGAAGGACTCGCCCAGGCCTCGCGCGAGCTCGCGATGCCTCTCTGGTCGGTGTTCATCGACGAGCAGAATCGTCGCCGAAGCATCCGCGAGAGCGGCTGCGACGCGGGCTAGCGGCCACTCCGGATGAACAGGGAGAAATGCGGCTCGGACCTTTAGAACAGCGAGAATCCCGATCAGGAAGTCGATGCTACGATCGGCATAGATGCCAACTACTCCCCCAGGGCGAGCTCCGTTCGCCAAGAGGCAACGCGCCAGGCCACTCGACTCGGTTTCGAGCTTGGAGTACGTGATCGACCGCTCGGAGTCCAAGCAAGCGATTCTCTCTGGACCGCGACTGACCTCTTTCCGGAACAGGTCAAGAAAGCGGTCCTGTGGTCCCGCCCGCCCTGTGCCCCGCACGGCTCTTCCTTGAGCGCCCGCTGGGCGAGTGGGGGCAAGGGAGCGATTCATTGGCGACTCATCGGGCGCTTCGACCGCCGCTGCGACGGCCGCCTCAAAAAAGACCAGGGCTTCCGCTGCATCAGCGGCGTTGAACACGTTGGTTTGGTAGTCGGCGGCGACACGCAGTGTCCTCCGGTCCCAATGCAGAGCACACTGCAATGTCAGGGGGTAGAAGGTCTGGTCGGATGCGGTCCACTCAAGAAGCCGCGGGGACGCACCTTCCGCCAGCGCTGCGTAGGGGTGGAAGTTGGTGAAGTTGAAGAGCGCCGTCGCGAAACGGCCTCCAAAGTCTCGTTGCAGCGCGGTGGACGGATAGCGGCGGTACGGGTGACCGGCGGCCTCGGCCGATATCAACGCGTCGAAAAGCTCGCGCCAACTAGCGCAGTCCATTCGGGCGCGGAGGGGAAGCACATTCAGGAACAGACCTGCGAGCTCGTCGGATCCGGCTGTTTCCGGTCTGCCGTTCTCAAGCGTTCCCGCGAGAACGTCTGAGCAGCCCCCTAGTTCGGCTAGCATGCGAAGAAACGCCGATTGGAGGATCGTCTTGATGGGGACGCCTTCTCGGTGGGCGACGGAGAACAACTCCGAGGTGTGCTCTTCGCTGAGGATGAGCTGCTCGCGTCCGACCTTTGGGGCCTGACCCGGAGAGTCGAGTCTGGCACTTCTCCACGGCAATTCGGTTCTGACGGCTCCCCTCAGAATGTTGAGCCAGTGCTGTCGTGCTTGCTTGGACCGTAGAGCCTCGCGCTCAAGCGCGACGTACGCTGCGTAGTTCGTTCCGGGTACTGCCGGATTGCGGGCGGGTCCGCCGCTCATAAGGTTGCGATAGGTGCCCAGAACCTCCGCAAGCACCAGGGTCACGCTCCAGCCATCGAGGCACGGTTCAGTCAGGCTCAGAACGAAAGATTCGTCCGATAAAATATGTGCGTTCAGACGGAATAGGCAGTTCTGCCACTCGAACCGCCGCTACGGTTGCCGCCACCGCCACCACTACGGTTGTCGCCGCCGCCACTGTTATTATTATTATTGCGATTGCCACCGCTATTGTTGCGATTGCCGTTGTTGTTATTATTACTACGTGAACCACCGCCACTACTATTATTGCGGTTGTTATTATTATTTTGCTTTTGACCTTGTCGCGAATCTGAATTTCTCGTTTGAGTACTATTATTCGCTGTTTGTGTCGCCATAGATGCTCCCTGATTTCTCGAACAAAGAATGCCCATTTCTCTATCACATATAGGCTTTAGAACGCCAAACACGTTTTTATCAAAACCGACCTAACATATCATGGTTGACAGCCCCAATTTAGGCAGTGTTTTAAATTGCATATCAACAGGCGCGCTAAAACGCGCGCATCTAACACAGCCTCTGTTATGTTGATATACACATGATATGTAGACACCACAAAGAACCCTCACAAAAAGGGCTTCTTATAAGGCTACCTCTGTTTTTTGTTGACAGGTGAAATTGTATGTGAAGAAAGGTGGTGAGAGCATCTTGTCGATGAAATCATCTCATCAATGCAATCATATTATCGCAGGTCCATAAAAATACACAGTAGAAGAAGTGGATA
Organism: Chloroflexota bacterium; assembly: GCA_039029935.1. Taxonomy (GTDB): domain Bacteria; phylum Chloroflexota; class Anaerolineae; order Caldilineales; family Caldilineaceae. The sequence continues at coordinate 4,028 of JBCCFC010000757.1, read as the reverse complement.
CAGGATACAAACTTTATTGAGTCATAAGGTTTGCCCCCCCCATATCAATTCTACTTGTAATTATGCAATCTACGGCTTCCGTATTACCTTTTTCTATACAATTTTGATAGTCACATTTTGTCAATTTGTTTATATTGTTTCTTGTGTGTGGAGCATATAACCCACCGTCAAGAGCCAAACAACAAATCTGATAAAATGACCGATTCTGACAATTGGTCATAAATCCACCTGCCACATTTTACTGAACCTCTACCATTTCATTCATCACTTCTCGATTCAGGTAATGTTGCAGCGAACTCCGCCAGCGTTTGATAGTCCGCCTCACGTAAACGTGTGCGCAGGGCTTGGTCAACACGCTTGGAGTTCAATATCGGTTGCCAACATTCTTGGGCAGGGTGGAGATAGGCTCCCCGCCCTGCCTTTTTGCCTGTTAAATCAATTTCAATTCCATTTTCGGTCCGCACCAGACGAACCATCCCTCGTTTGCCTTCAACTTGGCGGCATGAAATACATGTCCTTTTCGGGACATGTTTTTTTCTTGGCATGATTATGAGTCACCAAAATCCAATTCAAAATCGCTGTCGCCCAGATCAGACAGCAACTCATCTGGAATTTCAAAATCATCATCGTCGCCGTCTCGTCGGTTACTCCGTCGACGAGGTTGCAACATATCCGATGTAATGTCAGGGAGCTTTCTACGCTCCTCAAACTTTGCCTGTCGCTCTGCTTCAAGCGCGGCCGCCGCCACTGCCATTGCATCCATCGCACTGGTTTCGGAATTGCGCGTATCGCGCTTACGCACCTCATCCTCTGCAAATGTTTCCAGAACAGGCGCATCTGAGGACTCTACCATAGACAATGCCTGCGAGAAGGCATCATTGGAACCACCGCCAAAGCCATTATCAAAGGACAGGCTAAAGATTTCAGAGTCCTCGTCAGAGACAAACTCACCGTCTTGCTCATCCAAGAAGTCCGCAACCTTATCAATGGCGTCATCCAGATCAAAGAAGCTTCCTTCCTCACCACGTAGCAATTTCTCGGCTACAGCCAGCAAGTCCTCGCCTTCGGCAGATGTCACCAATGATTGATCCGAGTACAGTTCTTCCAACCCTTCTTCAATGGCTTCGGTTTCGCTCTTGATGTCGATGCGCCACCCGGTCAACTTTGCAGCCAGCCGTGCGTTCTGCCCCTCTTTACCAATTGCCAGACTCAACTGACGGTTTGGCACAACCACAATCGCCGTGTTGATAGAGCTATCATCATCCAGATAGACTTCTTTGACTTTGGCTGGGCTAAGGGCATTGGTAATATAGGAACGAAGATCTGCACTCCATTCAACCACATCAATTTTCTCACCCGCCAGCTCATTGACAATGTTCTGAATGCGCAATCCACGCATGCCCACACAACTGCCAACCGGATCAACGCCCGGCACAGTGGCAATCACGGCGGCCTTGCTGCGCGCACCTGGCTCACGGGCAATGGCTTTAATTTCGACAATGCCATCGCGGATTTCAGGAATTTCGTTTTCCAGCAGACGACGGAGCAAACTTTTATGTGTACGGCTGATTTTAATCACGGGGCCACGTGTGCTTTTGTGGACATCCATCACATAGAGTTGAATGTGATCCCCACGTCGTAACCGCTCATTCGGAATCTGCTCTTCACGCGTCAACAAACACTCATGCTTGTCCTCCAACAGAACAGAAACCGCCCCTGACATCGCATCCACGCTGCGCACTTGCCCTGATAAGACCTCGCCCACACGGTGTGAAAAGTTCTCAAAAACCGTATCCCGTTCCGCTTCACGAATCCGTTGTAAAATCACTTGTTTTGCTGTCTGGGCAGCAATACGGCCAAAATTGGCCGGAGATGTTTGGACATCAATCAGATCGCCTAGCTGGATATCTGGGTTAATTTTTTGTGCTCGTTGCAGCGTCACCTCTGTTCGCTCGTTGACAACATCTTCAACGACCTCGCGCTCGGTAAATACACGCATCTCCCCCGACACTCGATCTACTTCCGAGGTAACATTTGAAATAGATCCATAATTTCGTTTGTACGCTGAAATGAGAGCGGCCTCAATGGCGTCAAAAATAACCTCTCGATCCAACCCCTTATCCGTTGCTATTTGGTTGATACCAGCAATCAACGCTTTTGACATACTTTACCTCTTCGGTGATGTTAGACAGTCGGGATTTTAAATAGAAAATCCTACCTCTATCTAAAATTACTATCTAAAATCTTTGGTTTAAAATTAACTTGTTTAAAATATAGTATAGGAATGCATCAAAAAAATACACCTATAGAATAAGAAAAGTGGGGCAATCCCCACTTTCAATCAAAAAATTTTGAATCATATTATGTTGAATACGCATCGCCTTATCATAATCGCTATTTATTATCTAACCATATCCATGCGAGCATTCACGTTGGAACCAACGATTTAACATAATCATAATACTTTTTGACTCTCTTTAAAGTTTATCATATCTTTATGTCCATTGCAAAAAAGGGGTTGTTGTTAGATGAGCGTATGATAACCGGTTTGGGACAATGATTCGGTTTCTGAGATTCGGTTTCTGAATGCTACCCGGATAGATACGTCAGATTTGCGACAGGGGCGATAATATCCATTTGTATAATTCCTGATTCATCCATACAATGCTGTGCATGAATATCTTACGCAATAATTTTGGCTTATTAACGGCGATTAGCGCGCTGGCCTTTGTCTCCATTGGGATCACAGCACCATTGACGACCATTTATTTTCAATCATTGGGTGCAAGCTATATCCAAATCTCCTGGATTTTAACCAGCTTTGGGATCGCCGTGCTTGTCTGCAATTATGGATGGGGTCAACTATCGGATCGTCTAGGTAAACGAAAGCTGTTTTTTATCATCGGGTTGTGTGGCATCGGTGTCAGTGCCTTGTTCATGAGCCAAGTTCCGGATGCCAATTGGGCATGGGGTGTTCGTTTACAGTCGGGCATTTTTCATGCTGCCTACACAACAGTGGGGCTTGCCTTGATAGGTGATATTCTTGACCACCAAGAGGCACAAAACCCAGGGCGCAAAGGGCGTTCGATGGGCATCTATCGTGGCGTTGGCTCACTGGCCTTTGCCATTGGTGCAACTGCTGGTGGTCGTATCGCTGACCTCTATTCACTGCCAGTGATTTACATTGTTAGTGGTGTCATCTATTTGGTGGCGGCACTCTGCGCGCTGCTGTTGCGTGAGGCAACGCGTCACCATGATGAGCGTGATACCGTTGCGGTTGATAGGCACTCACCTGTGACACCAGCGATAGAGAAAGAAAAGACTTCTGCCTATCAAGGACTACCCTATCTTTTTCTGATAGGTGTGATACTGTGGATGATGGCACACTCTGCCTCCGCATCCATGTGGCCCAACTATATGGAAAGCCTGAATTATAGCAAAACCGCTATCGGTAGCCTCTGGGGATTGACGGCCTTGATTGAGTGGCCTGCCATGATGCTGGCAGGGATGCTTTCCGACACGTTGGGCCGAGCCACAATCCTGGCATTTGGTGGCTTTGGTATTGCCCTTGTCAACTTTGGCTATCTTGCCATTGCGCACCTCTTCCCCGCGCTCGTCGGCATTCAGATTATTCGCGGCCTGGGCTTTGCAAACTATACCATTGGTGCAATGACCTTTACGGCAGACGTGGGCAGCGACAAAAACCGGGGGCGTAACAGCGGCCTTTTCTACACAGCATCCAGTGGTGGACAGCTGCTGGGGTCATTCATCGGTGGGTCATTGGTTGAATTCCGAGGATTCACTTTCATGTTTGGATTTTGCTCGTTGAGTGCATTTTTCGCTGGCGTTTGTTTTTTGTTGTTGCGAAGGGTTGAAAAGTTGAAGAGTTTGTAATGGTCAGAAAGAGGTTGAACAAAAAAGAGGGGTGTGGTATGATGGGAAGATGAATACACAAAAGATATACTATAGACAAACAACAGTTCAGCAAAGAAAGTTGCTGTTCAAAACATGGGAAGAGACGGGGAATG